>NZ_KV832118.1:78685-150070 GCF_001837335.1 Streptococcus sp. HMSC066F01 | reverse complement strand
GTTGGGTCAGGCGTAAGTGTTGATAGACACCTTTGCCAGCCCGCGCACGGCTTTCTAAGCTCGGTGTCGCCGAACCAAGGACCAGGGCTGCTTGATTGTACTGGGCCCGTAGAATGGCGACCTCTCTGGCATGATAACGGGGATTGCTGTCTTGTTTGTAGCTGGCTTCATGTTCTTCATCGATAATCATGACACCCAGATTTTTCAGTGGAGCAAAGATGGCTGATCGAGCGCCAACAACAACTTGGGCATCGCCGCGTTCTACCTTGCGCCACTCGTCGTACTTTTCACCATTGGACAGGCCTGAGTGGAGAATGGCTACTTTCTCACCAAATCGGGCAATAAAACGTTCCGTCATCTGTGGCGTCAGGGAAATCTCAGGTACCAGCAAAATGGCCGTCTTACCCTTATCCAAGGCTCCTTGGATGATCTGTAAGTAAACCTCCGTTTTCCCACTTCCTGTAATCCCTTGAAGGAGGAATGGAGGCTGTTGACTGCCAATAGCACTGACAACGGCATCACGCGCCTGTCTTTGTTCTGGATTCAATTCCAAAGGTTGACTGACCTCAATGCCTTCGAAATAAGCAGCTGAACGTTGCACTTCCTTTTGGACTATGGACACAGCACCTTGTTCCACAAGGAAGTTGACTTGCTCGCGTGAGTAGAATTCTAACAAGCTAGCCAGAGGAGCACTCTCAGGATGAGACAGCAAATAGTCTCTCAGCTCTGCCTTTTTCTTAGCACGCGCAGAAATCTCAATCTTCTCTAGCTGAGTAGCATCAACCTCATACCAAGACTGGGTCTTGACCTTCTTTTGATCGACTGCCTGGTATTCTAAGCGGAGCAGCCCTTTCCTGGTCAAGCGCATCATTTCTGCCTGTTTGGCAAGGTCTAGAGAAGAAAAGACTAGCGCATCTTCTGAACCAAACAGACGCTCTCGGTCTGCCTGACTCAGACCTTCCAAAGGATAGAGGATCTTATCATAACTAGAGTTTAAAAATCCTGGAAGCATGGCTTTTAGAATGGAGATTTTGTAAGAAAAGACGGACTTGCGTAACTCCTCAGCTAGCCAGAGTTGCTCTTGAGTCAAGACGGGAGAAAAGTCTAGCACCTCTGCAATCTCCTTCAAGTCCTGACCTTCCATCTCTTCATCCGACTGGGACTCCAGGCCAAGCACAATCCCTTGTATCAAACGATTACCCTTGCCGAAGGGGACATGAACCCGCATACCGACTTCCAGCATCTCTACAAATTCCTCAGGGACCTTGTAACTGTATGGCTGGTCCGTCTGCATTAGGGGAACATCCACGATTATCTTTGCAATAGCCATCTTCTCACCTCCTTCTTGTCAGTACATTCTTGCAATAGAAAAAATAAGATTGAGTCCCCCCAACCTTAAATTTTTTCACCATCTTCTTTTTCTTTAGCAATTTGCTCTTTGATTTTCTTTTCTTCTTCTTCTCTGCGGCGTTTTTCTTCTTCGATACGGAGACGAACCGCTTCACGTTTTCCTTCTGGATCTGGGTGAATGGTTACATTTCCAGACTCGATTTCTTCCAAAGCGCGAAGAGTTGATTTTTCAGACTTAAACTCTTGAGTTGCTGGCGCACCTGCTTCTAGTTCGTGGGCACGTTTTGCTTCCAAGATTACGAGTGAATATTTTGATGGCACCTTGTCTAGCAAGGTATCAATAGAGGGTTTTAACATCATTTGCTTGTACCTGTTTCCTATAGTTTATCGAGTAGTTGGAGATTTTGGCAACATCTCCTGATAGTGACCAATGACACGGTCCACACGGAAGTGTTCTGCTTCGATTACACGCTTGACACGTTCAGCAGCGAGGGGCACCTGATCGTTGACAATGGCATAATCATACTCACGCATGAGGGCAATTTCTTCCTTGGCTTTTTCGATTCGTTGGGCAATCACTTCAGCACTGTCTGTTCCACGACCTACCAAACGATCTTGCAATTCATCCAAATCTGGTGGCGTTAGAAAGATAAAGACAGCATCTGGAACCTTTTTCTTAACCTGAAGGGCTCCTTGGACTTCAATCTCAAGAAAGACATCGATTCCCTTGTCTAGGGTTTCATTGACATAGGTTAGCGGAGTTCCATAGTAGTTACCGACATATTCTGCATATTCCAACATCTGACCTTGACGGATTAGCTCTTCGAACTCTTCACGAGTACGGAAGAAATAGTCCACTCCGTCCACTTCACCAGGACGTTGCGCACGCGTCGTCATCGATACAGAGTATTGAAATTGATTCTCAGAACTCTCAAAAATCTCTCTTCTAACCGTTCCTTTCCCAACTCCTGAAGGACCAGAAAAAACGATTAGCAAGCCTCGGTCTGCCATTATGTCTCCTTTAGTTAGTCTGTGAAATAAAGTAAAATTTCTCTCGAATACTGATGATCGCGTCAGTTATCCTTCTACAGTCTTTCTATCTAGTGTAACAAAAAAGCAGTAATATTTCAACTGCTCTTTCTTATTTATTTAGCATAATCTACTGCACGAAGTTCGCGGATCACGGTTACCTTGATATTTCCTGGGTAATCGAGATTATTTTCAATTTTCTCACGAACTTTGTGAGCCAAGATTGTGACTTTGTCGTCCTTGATTTGTCCTGGATTAACCATGATACGGATTTCACGTCCTGCTTGAAGAGCAAAGCTATTTTGCACTCCTTCAAAGCCATTGGCGATTTCTTCCAAATCATGGAGACGCTTGATGTAGCTTTCAAGAGACTCGCTACGAGCACCTGGACGCGCTGCACTCAAGGCATCTGCTGCAGCAACGATCACTGCAATGACGCTTTCGGCTTCGACATCGCCGTGGTGGCTAGCAATGGTATTCACCACAACTGGGTGTTCCTTGTACTTACGAGCCAACTCCGTGCCAATCTCAACGTGGCTGCCTTCAACCTCGCGGTCAATAGCTTTCCCAATGTCGTGAAGGAATCCAGCACGACGGGCAAGAGCTGCATTTTCACCAAGTTCACTGGCGATGATACCAGATAACTTAGCAACCTCAATCGAATGACGCAAGACATTTTGTCCATAAGAAGTACGGAACTGCAAACGTCCCATAATCTTCATCAAGTCTGGATGGAGGTTTGGCGCACCAATCTCATAGGCAGCAGCCTCCCCATATTCACGGATTTTATTGTCAATCTCTTGACGGTTTTTCTCCACCAACTCCTCGATACGAGCTGGGTGGATACGGCCATCCTTGAGCAACATTTCCATGGTCATACGAGCAATTTCACGACGAATTGGATCAAATCCTGACAAGGTTACCACTTCTGGCGTATCGTCGATAATCACATCGACCCCTGTCAAACTTTCAAAGGTACGAATATTACGCCCTTCACGACCGATAATGCGCCCCTTCATGGTATCATCTGGTAGGTGAACTGTCGAGTTTGTTGACTCTGCTACATAGTCACCAGCGATACGCTGCATAGCCTGAACCAAGATATCTTTCGCAATCTTGTCTGAACGTTCCTTAACTTCTTGCTCAGCCACACGAATGCGGCTAGCAATTTCCTTGGTCAAGTTTTCCTCTGTCTGAGCCAAGATAATATCTCGAGCCTCAGTTTGGGAAAGGGAACCGATACGTTCAAGTTCAGCTTCTTTTTGTCTTTCGACTTCCTCTAATTGCTCTTCACGTGCATCAAGGTTTTTTGCTCTATCAGAAATACTTTGTTCTTTTTGTTCAAGTGTTTTTTCTTTGTTCGTCAAATTGTCGTCCTTACGGTCAAGGCTCGTAGCTCTCTCCGTCAAACGACTTTCAATTTGCTTGAGCTCCTGACGTTCTGACTTAAATTCAGCGTCCACTTCTTCACGGTATTTTCTGGCTTCCTCTTTGGCCTCCAATAGTGCTTCTTTTTTAAGAGACTTGCTTTCGCTCTTGGCTTCATTTAGCAATAAATCCGCTTCGCGCTCAGCTTGTCCTCGTAAATTAGTTGCTTCTTGTTCAGCATTTAGAAGCATCAACTCTGCAGCCTCTTGAGATGATTTCATCTTAGCTGAGATGCTGACATATCCAATGACTAAACCAATGATGACGGCAAAAACAACAATCGCAATGGTCATGATTTCCATGTTTTTACCTCATTAAATTTGTTTATCGAATGACATACATTCCTTAATATTCTATCATAAAAAATCGATTTTCACAAACCCAAATTGAAGAGTTTTGTGTGAATTTTAGGAGAAAGTTCGCCTGATTCAATCTTCATTTTGACTAAATGCTACAATAAAATATATTTGATAGTCATTTGTAATTTAGATTTTGAAACGAAGGTAATTTTGTACAAAATCACGATATTTTTCATTCTTCAATAGTTCATTGAGTTTATCTTTGTGGTTTTTTATATTTATATAACCATTCTGTAATCCATAGTAAATTTCAACTAAATATTTTTTTACCTCAATATCAGGAATTCCAGGATCATCCACTGTTATCTCATCTCCTATTTTTGATATAAATAAATTTTTTAAACCTTTTTTCCATAAAAATGATAACAAATCAAAAAAATATTTCTGCTTAACATCAAACATACTATACATTGTTTTCTGATTGATAGACACCAAAGGATAATCCGACATAATACCAGGAATATCATAGTTTAAAATTATCGATAACATCTCAAAATACAGGTACGAATTTCTCTCATAAAGATGTTCAAAATATTTATCTATTTCATCTTTGTCTAAGTATTCAAATAGTGAGACTAGAATATTTTCAGTTCCTCCCCAACCATTCATCCACTTAATAATATAGTTTGCTTTCTCGCTTTCATCAGTTTTATTTGAAAGTTTTTCTAATGACTTTTGAAATTCTCTCAAACTCAATTTTTCTTCTTTCATTTGTTGGTTTTTTTCCTGTACCTCTCTATAATTTTTATCTACATAATAAATTTTAAAAATCAATGATAACATTTTTCCAAAGTCATCATCTCTCAATTTACTCTTTTTCAAAATGTTATCTATGACTTCTCCTGTAGATACCATTCGATTATGATTCAGCTTAAATTTTTTATCAATGAGATTTTCCTTTGTTGATTCCATTTCCTTACTATTTAAAATTACAATAATTTTAAATTTTTTATTCTCAGAAAGATGGTCAATATAACCCAATAAATCATTGTAATCTGAAGGGTTATCTGATTTTGCTGCATCTGAAGGCTTATCCGATTTTGCTACATATGAAACCCGTTCAAGATCATCAAAAATAATGATAGAATCTCGCTTCATCAAATCCGTTCCAACTGTTTTAAAGAACCATTTAAAAACTCCTCCAACAAGTGGAATAAAGTCCAAATTTCCGAGTATGGATTGTTTTTCTATCTCATTAATCAATATTCTCTCGGCTTGCTCTCTTGTTTTTATACCAAAGCAGGAAATATAGTAGATTTCTTTCTTTTTGTAAATTTGATTTTCAAAAAACGTCTTTATAAAAAATGTTTTCCCACTCCCCCAAGAACCATCCAGCCAGTACACATTATGAATAGAGTCAGGACTATTTAAAAACTCCACCAGATGAGTTTGAAAAGGATGGTCATCCAAGTCATATTCTGGAAATAGCTCTGGGTCTAGTTTCTTATAATTAACTTTTTTTAAAATTATGTCTAAAAACCAGAATAGTATTGTTGGTATAGTCAGTGCTAACAATATTATTACACGATTCACATACAAAATTGAAATAATATCTTTTAAAAAATTATAATTAGATACAAATTTATAAATAGGTAAAGCAAAGCGTTTAAATTGTTCAATCTCAAGTGCAAGATATAGTACCCATATACTGGCTATAAATATTTTGTACCACTCAACAATTCTAACATTACTACTCCATGATGGCCTTTTCAATAAATATTTTAATGGTTTGAAATTCAGAAAAAAATTAAGAATCCTCGTCATTATATTTTTCATATATACCCCTTTTAATCTATATTATCATGATTATACCACAAAATAAGAGTTATAAAGCGGATTCAAGGGACAAGAACCTAGTTATTATACTAAAATTTTTCACTGATTTCTTAACTTAGGAAATCTATCATTTCTCAAAGACTTTATCTTCAATTTGCTAGCTAAAATTTCTAAAATAAAAAAGCCCACCTTTCAGTAGACTTAGTAATGATCTTTGAAGGACAAGAAAGCCACGCTATCTCCATCTATCATATAAATCAAGCGATTTTCTGCATCAATACGACGTGACCAAGCTCCATGATAGTCATACTTGAGTGGTTCTGGTTTACCAATTCCTGAAAAAGGATCGCGATGAATATCCTTGATTAGCACGTTGATTCTTTTTAATGTTTTCTTGTCCTGAGTTTGCCAGTAGCAATAATCCGCCCAGGCATCTTCTGTAAAATTGAGCAGCATTTCTCACTCCTCAATCATATGTACCTGAGTGCTTCCAGCACGAACTTGAGCCATTCCTCGCAAGACCTTGTCAGAAAGTTCCTTATTTTGAGCGATTCTCAGGGTTTCCTGAATACTATCCCACTCGCTCTTTGAAAGGACTACAATATCCTCATCTGGATTTTTATTGACCACCGTTAAAGGCTCAAATTCATCGTTTACCTTCTTCATGTAGTCTTTTAAATGATTTCGGAATGTTGAGTAAAGAACTGCTTCCATAACCATACCTCGTTTTACCTCTTTTCCACTATTATACACGAAAAGAAAGAAATTGTCAGGAACTTGTACAAGATTTTTCTTTTCTATCTATTTATTCGAAAATCTTCTAAAAAAGCCTACCTTTCAGTAGACTTAGTTTGTTTCTATTCTAATCGGCACTCTGCCAAAATTCTGCTCTGCTATACTTGGTTGTCCCAGTCGGTAAATCTGGTCTGCCTTTTGAGTCATATCATCCCAAGGTTCTTTGCCAATTCGGCTGACTAGATGGACCTGCTCTTTCAGAGACTTGAGATGTTGTCTGCCTTTTTCTGTAAATCCTAGGACATGGATGGCTTCTGGCAAGTCGCTTTCTCTGGCCTGCACCAGGATATAGGTCAAAAGGCGTCTGACACGCGCTTTGGTGTATCGCTTGGTGGCAACCGCCTCGACCAATTCGTCAACAGACTGAGCCTTCTTGATAGCTTCCTTGATGCGCACAGCCATTTCTTGATTGACCTGATAGATGGTCGTTAGGTCTGAATTTGACAAGATTTGATAGCGGAGCAAGGGAAAATAGTCATCCCAACTCACCTTACTGGACTGCTCAAAGAGAGCAACAGAAGGCATAAAGCGTTCTAAGAAATCTTGGTCTGATTGATGCTGACGGAGGGCTGTCGCCGAGGCAAAGTCCACATCCTTGTCCACAGAATGATAACCCGCTCCCTGACGCTGAATCGGATGCAGTTTGATGTTGCGTCCTGCAACCGCCTTGGCATAGGCCAGAGCAAGGACATGATTAGGCGTATTGCCTGAAAAATCGAGACCTGCAAATTCCTTCCACATGGCTTGGCTTTTCTGGGGATAAGAGAGAGAATCAGGCAGATTTTCCACAAATTTCTCCATCTCAGTACCTTGCTCTGTGTATAAGTCTGCAATTTTCTGGTAATCCAGAATTTCCTCTGTCCCAAAGGCTAAGGTATCAATCCCCAACCGACCCAAGATATCTACAGCTCCTTGGCCAAAGAAATCTGCTGCCTGAACACTGACTAAAAAGGGCAATTCCACTACCAGATCTGCTCCATTCTCCAGTGCCATTTGAGCCCGTGTCCACTTGTCAACGATAGCCGGCTCGCCTCTCTGCATGAAATTTCCAGACATGGCCACAATTTTCAACCCTTTAGCCTGTTCCAACAGGTATTTATGCCCATTATGAAAAGGATTGAACTCCGCGATAATACCTGTAATGGTCATGGTAATCTCCTACTTCTGCGCGACAAAAAACCAACGGGCACTGGTTTCTGTTGGCTCCTTGTCCTCAAAGTCCGCAAAGAGTTTGAAGGACTTGAATCCAGCCTGTTCCAGCAAAATATCATAGGTCAAAACCTCATAAGTCCGCTCCTCATGCACTTCATCGTGGCGACTAAAGGAACCATCAACCTCCTTGATAAAGAAAGTCAACTCATGCACGATAGAGTGGGGTGCTGCGTCCTCGTAGGTATCCCAGAGCATGGCAAAATCTTCCGCATTTTCATGGTAAGAATAGCCTGGAAAAACTTCATCTGTCTGGTAGGTCGAATGGACATCAAAGATAAATACCCCATCTTCGTTAAGGGCATTATAGACTTCTTTGAAAACATCCCCAACTTCCACCTCATCCTGCATGTAACAGATTGAGTCCGAGTAACAAGTGACAAAGTCGTAAGTACCTACCTCAGACAAGTCCAGCATATTGCCTTGCAGGAAAGCAATTTTTTGTTTTGCTGAAGTCGCTCTCTTCTCCGCAATCTTCAACATATCTGCGCTCAAGTCAAGGCCTGTCACATCAAAGCCAGCTTGAGAAAAGCGAACAGACTGGATACCTGTCCCACAAGCCAATTCCAAAAGCTTCTTTCTCTCCTTGGTCTTAGGCAAATGACGCAGCGAAAAATCCGTCCATTTATCGTATAAACTATCGTCCATCACAGCATCGTAAACAGCCGCAAAGGTTTCGTAAGTTGCCATAATTAAGATACAAAGAGCGTTAAAAGCAAGGAGAAAATAGGAAACTTTCTGCTGTATCATCAGATACAAAGGAAGTTACTCTTTTTCTCGCAGCTTTTAGCTCGTGTTCAGTTTCGAGATGAGCAAAACACGACGCTCTCACCTTTCCATCAATTTCTTTTAAAATAAGCAAAGAAACCCAGTTGACTGTAACTGAGTTCATCTACTAGGCCAAGGCTTCAGAAATATCTACAGACTCCGCCTCATGCCATAGTTTTTCTAGGTTATAATGGGCACGCATTTCTTCTGAGAAGATATGCACAACGACACCGCCGAGGTCCAACAAAACCCAACCTCCCGCTGCATCGCCTTCAACATGGCTACCTTTAAAGCCAGCTTCAGCTACTTTTTCACGGATATTGTCAGCGATAGCGTCCAACTGACGGCTATTCATCGAGCTCGTGATGACAAAGTAGTCCGTCACACTGGTCAAATCTTGTACATCAAGTGCAAGGATATCCTCCGCACGTTTCTCATCAGCCGCTTTCACGACTAGTTCTAGTAATTCTTTTTCGTTCATTTAGTCCTCTTTCAAATAGTGCACAAAGGCGTTATAGGTTTCAAGGGTTTGGGGATAGATGGGAAATCCCTGATGAGCTAAATGCTCCACGGTACGAGCTGTCTCATAAGCCACTGCCTTATTGAGCGACAAACTTGCAATTTCACGCGCCACATCCACTCCTGGAAAGGCACGATTGTGCTCGATATAGTCTGCGACGTAGACAACTTTATCCAGGTCGCTCATCTGACCAGCACCGACTGTATGGATTTCAATAGCTCGCAGGATTTCTGGATCATGCAAATCCAAATCTTCCTGAATCTTGTAGATACCAACCATGCCATGCCAGACATTATTGCCCCAGTTTTTAAGGTCGGGGTCTAGCTGATAACGGTCAATCAAGTCTAGGAATTCCTGATCTGACAGCTTTTTAGCATAGTCGTGGAGAAGTCCTGCTAGACCAGCTTTCTCACTATCGAATCCAAATCTCTCAGCTAGTTCTATGGCCGCACGCTCCACCCCCAAACAATGGGTTAACCGTTTTTCAGGTAGAAGCTCTGCCATTTTTTCCAACAAAGCCTCTCGGGAACAGTTGATATAGTCTTGGTATGCCATCAGTAAAGCCCCTCCTTCTCTATGTAGTCTAGCACTGGCTGAGGTAGGAGGAAGTTAGGTTTCCGACCTTGGGCAATGAAGTCTCGCACCATGCTGGACGAGATGTCCATGAGAGGCACATCCACCCAGATAACTGGATAGGAAGTCCCTGCCTTGTAGCGCGGGCGCTGAACTCCAACAAACTGAACCATGTCGACCAGCTCATCAATTCGGTACCATTTAGGCAGATAGTCCACCATATCAGCCCCGATAATGAAGTAATAATCCGTATCTGGATGTTGCTCTGTCAAAATCTTCATAGTGTCGTAGGTGTAGGAAATGCCCTTGCGCTCTAACTCAATGGTTTCAATGGCGAGGCCTTCAATCCCCTCAATCGCCAACTCAAGCATCTTGAGCCGATGGTACTCGGGGATGGTTTCCTTTTTATCTACATGAGGTGGTTGGTATTCAGGCATAAGCAGGACCTGGTCCAGTCCCAACTGTTGTCGTACTTGGTCTGCTACAACAAGATGGGCATTGTGAACAGGGTTGAAATTTCCCCCTAAGATCCCGACTTGTTTGCGTTTTTTCTCCTTGATTTCTGGCTCCAACTCTACCTTGGTAAAGGGAGTCAATAATTCGATTGCCATAGGCTCGTCTTCCTTTAAATTTTCTGTAGAAACAGTTTCTTGGAGTTTCAGTCTTAGATTTCTTTGACTTTTTTAGAAATCTTGCGATTTTCTTTCTTGCTGGATTGTTTAAACAAAATCAAGATGCGTCCGATTTTTTGGACAGTATCCACACCAATTTCTTCTTCCAAGATTTCAGCTACTTCGTGGATGTTTTCATCTGTGTTTTGTAAGAGCGTAACTTTAATCAATTCACGGGCGTCAAGAGCTTGACGTACGCTGGTTTTGATTTGGTCGTTGAGACCATTTTTTCCGATTTGGATGATGGGTTTGAGGGTGTGTGCCTGACTGTTGAGGAAGGCACGTTGTTTCGATGTTAATGACATAATTTCTTTAAAAGAGTTTCTTTTAATACTTTTCTATGGGCTCGCAATGCTCGCCTTAATAAAGACAACCCTTTCCTTTCTGTGTTTAAATAATTGCTTTTCGTGTGACGACTGCGACGCCTTCTGGTGCCCAGACGGCGACTTTGGCGGTGCCTGTTACGCGGATCCATCCTAGGCCTGAGATGACCAGGTCAGTCTTGTCCTTGATGGCAAATACATGCTCAACCAGTTTTGGAAAGTCTTCTTTTTCCTTACTATTTGGTGGCGTCAAAAGGGTTCCGAGGTGCTTGTCGTAGAAAGCACTAGCCCCTTCAAGTTTGGTACGGTGGAGTTTGAGTTCATTGTCAAAGAAAGCAGTGAATCCTTGTTTTTCTCCTGCAATAAAGTCAAAGCGTCCGAGACCACCTAGAAACAAGGTTTGTTCAGGGTTAAGCTGATAGGTTTTGGGCTTGATTTCCTTTTTAGGGCTGACATACTTGAGGTTTTTGGCCGTCAAGTAGTGGGCCATCTGGTGGCGGTGGATAATTCCCGGCGTATCGTAGATATAAGATCCATCGTCAAGCGGAATCTCAATCTTGTCCAAGGTTGTTCCTGGGAAACGCGAAGTCGTGATGACATTTTGGTCACCTGTGATTTCTTGGATAATGGCGTTGATGAGAGTTGACTTTCCAACGTTAGTCACCCCAACTACGTAGACATCACGGCCCTTACGGTAGTGTTCAATCTTGTCAATGACTTCCTTAATTGCATGTTTGTTTTGTGCCGAAGTCAGGACGACATCCACTGGACGAAGTCCTTCTTCATGAGCACGCTCCATGAGCCACTGGCTAATCTTGCCCGGTTTAACTGACTTGGGCAGAATATCTTTTTTATTTCCGACCAAGAGAACATCATTACCCGATACAAAGCGTGGCAAGCCTGGGATGACAGAGCCATTAAAGTCAAAGATATCAATGACATTGACCACCAAGGCATCACTGTCTCCAACCTCGTGCAAGAGTTTGAGGAAATCATCGTCCGTCAACTGAACATCTGTGATTTCATTGTAATGACGGAGACGGAAACAGCGTTGGCAATAGACTTCGCCTGTCTCCAAACCTTTTTCGAGTGCCGACTGGGGAGTAAATCCAAGACCAGCCTTGTCTGTCGTCTGAATGGTTGCTCCACAACCAATACAGAGAATTTCTTCCATAGTTAAATTCCTTTTTTATATGTAATCGGTCCGTACTTTTCAGTGATTTGCTTCATGACACGACGCTCGCGAGCTCGGTTGATTTGCGTTTTGATGGAGTCGTGTTGGACCAAGGGTTTGACCAAAATTGAGCGAATGCCTGCACGATGGGCTGCTCGTATATCTGTCATAAGTTGGTCGCCGACCATGACCACTTCATTTTTCTCATAGTGGAATTCCTTCATGGCACGGTCAATCCCAAATGTGAAAGGCTTCAAGGCCCAATAAACATAATCAATCCCAAATTTCTCAACTGCACGTTGAACTCGTTTTTTGGTGTTATTTGAGACCACGATAATGCGAATGCCCGCGTCCCGAAGGTCATGTAGCCATTGCTTCATCTCTGGCGTCCCATCAGGGTTGTTCCAAGCAATGAGGGTATTGTCCAGATCGACCAAAACAGCCTTGATCCCCTGCGCTTGCAGGCTTGGGACTGTCAGATCATAAACTGCTTCCACAGCAAAGTCTGGCATGTAATTTTCAATCGCCATTCTGGCTCCTTTTCTTTTTAATTTCTAGCAATATTCTTTAAACATTGGGCTAAGACTACCCATAAAATGAGACTAGCTATCAAAATATAAATCCAAGCATTTGGTTCATCTGCAAACGGTAAAGGAACATTCATTCCGAAGAATCCTGTAATAACCGCAAGGATAGCTAACAAGACTGAGATAATGGTCAAAGTTGTCAAATTATCATTTAGATTATTATTTAGGATGTTGTTGTAAGAGGCTGAGAGTTGTTGCAAAACTTGAGAAATCAAGTCTGTCATCGAAACCAACTGATGTGCTTCAATCATGGCATCGTCAAACTGCTCTCTTTCTACCTCATTAAAATTGCGATAAAGAGCATGCCCTTGGATGTGTTCCAAGAGGAGACGATTTTGTTTGGCAGCTGCTGTCAGGTAAACCATACCAGTTTCCAAGTCAGAGAGGGCAAAAAGATTTTTTTTAGTTGTTTTTTGACGAAGAAGTGCACTGATTTCATCCTTACTTTTATCCATCTCTTCAATCACTGGATAGTAAGCATTGCTAATAATCTCTAAACTGGCAAAAAGAAATTTATAGATTGAAACAACTTCATGGCTTTCAAGGTAGGTTGCCATACGTTTAATCACATAACTATTCTTGTGATTGCTAATTGTAATCAGCCGTTGTTTTTCAACGATAAAGGTCATCGGAATCGCTTCATAATATTCTTTATCTTTTTCTAAATCAAGAACATTATAAATGAAGGTTACCGTTCCCGTTTCACGGTGATAGTCCATGTGGGCACGCTCATTTCTATCCAGAGCATACTCGATAGTTTCCTTGTCCAATCCATAGACATCCGAAAGGTCTTCCATGTTTTTGATCTTGTCTACATCAAGATCTATCCATGTACAATCGTGACCTAATTTTTTCTCTACAAATAGCATACTCTCTCCTTTACCAAACTCCTTCTATTGTACCATAAATCTGCTAAAATAGCCGGCCTATTCAGTACGAGATAGATTGCTGACGACGGTGATATTGCGATTGGGAACAAAGTGAAGGGCTTGATCATCACCTCGCAGTTGCGTTGTACGGATCCCTACGCTAACGACCTTTCCAGAAACGGTAATCGGTCCATTTGTGAGAACGACTTCATCACCCACATCAAGCTGGCGTTCAAAAAGAATGAAGAAGCCATTGATGACATCAGATAGAAAGCCTTGCGCCCCCATACCAATGGCCACCCCAGCAATCCCCGCACCAGCAAGGAGGCTAGAAACTGGCAGTCCTAAAATAGACAGGATACAGTAGAGCAAGAAGAAATAAAGAATGTAGTTAAAGACATTCTCCAGCAAACGCGAGATGGTCTTTTGCCTTCCTGCATCTCGATTTGAAAATTTAAGTGAGGGCTTGACAATCTTTCGTACAGTCGCATGAAGCATCTTTTTAGCTATATAAAATAGTAAAAACAAAATCAAAAGAGAAATCACCTTGGTCAAGAGATTCTCTAATATGGTTGTTAAATCAAGTTTATCAAAATAGCGTTGAAAAAAATCTTGCATATAAAACTCCTTTTTCCTATTATACCATAAAATCGCCCTTCTCTTTTCTTTCATAATTATTCAATTATCGGCCCTATTTTCAAAATATCACTTGCCTCTATAGCATATTTATACTATAATTATAAACAATACATTTGAAGGAGACTGCTATGAAACGAATCATTAGAGCCTGGACCAAGGCAAGCCTCATCAAACGAATCCTTATTGGAATGATTTCGGGAGCTACATTAGGGATGCTCTTTCCAAACCTTACAGGAATTGGCCTGCTTGGAGACCTCTTTGTAGGCGGACTGAAAGCTATCGCTCCTATTTTGGTTTTTGCCCTTGTTGCCAACGCCCTTTCCCAACACCAAAAGGGACAAAACACCAATATGAAAACTGTTATTTTCCTATACTTGCTCGGAACCTTTGCTGCTGCATTGGTAGCCGTTCTAGCTAGTTTCTTACTGCCTGTGCAAATCACCCTGACCAGTGCAAATACAGAAGTTGCTGCTCCTGACGGTATCGGTCAAGTCCTCAGCAACCTCTTGCTCAAACTGGTGGATAATCCTTTGAATGCTATTGTTGAAGCCAACTATATCGGGATTCTCTCTTGGGCAGTCATCTTTGGCTTGGCTATGAGAGAGGCAAGTAAACACAGTAAAGAATTACTGAGAACCATGGCAGATGTCACCTCTAAAATCGTGGAATGGATTATCAACCTAGCTCCCTTTGGGATTTTAGGCTTGGTTTTCAAGACCATCTCTGACAAGGGCATTGCCAGTTTGGCTAACTACGGTATCCTCCTAGGACTTTTGATTGCTACTATGGCCTTTGTTGCTCTCATCATCAACCCGCTCATCGCCTTTCTCTTTATGAGGAAAAATCCCTATCCCCTTGTTTTGAAATGCCTACGTGTCAGTGGTATTACAGCCTTTTTCACTCGTAGCTCTGCTGCAAATATCCCTGTCAATATGAAACTCTGTCAAGACTTGGGGCTGAATCCTGACACCTACTCTGTCTCCATCCCGCTTGGTTCAACCATCAATATGGCTGGTGCTGCTGTTACCATAAATGTCCTGACTCTAGCTGCCGTCAATACACTCGGAATCTCGGTAGACTTTGGGACAGCATTTGTGCTCAGTGTCGTGGCTGCCATTTCTGCCTGCGGTGCCTCTGGAATCGCTGGGGGATCCCTTCTCCTCATTCCTGTGGCTTGTAGCCTCTTTGGGATTTCCAACGACTTGGCTATGCAGGTTGTCGGAGTCGGTTTTGTGATTGGGGTCGTTCAAGACTCCTGTGAAACAGCCCTGAACTCTTCAACAGATGTTCTCTTTACAGCGGTTGCCGAGTATGCTACAAACCGAAAACTTCGTCCCTAGTCTCTGATTCCTCGTTAAACACTTGACTCTATTAGTTTAGGAAATTTTCATGTCTCTCACTCAACGTACGACAAAACTGACTTAGCGACCTGTCTCGCTTGTTTTCTCGCTTATTTTTTAGATTTATCATCAGCAGTTTCAGCTGGAATCATCGCTCTCTTAAGCCTCTCCGACACACGCAGAAGCACGCTGAAGTTGGCTCGTAACCGCCTCTTTTCCATGATCCTAGCGCTCTCTATCGGTGTTCTAGCCTTTCAGCTGACGGGCTTTCATATCTGGAGCCTAGCCATCTATCTGGCTCTCTATGTCCCTCTTGCTTACAAAATGGGTTGGGAAATCGGCATCACCCCTAGCAGTGTCTTGGTCAGTCATCTCTTGGTACAGGAGTCTACCTCCCCAGAGCTCTTGCTCAATGAAGTGCTCCTCTTTCTCATCGGGACAAGCTTTGCCCTATTGGTCAACCTTTATATGCCCTCTCGTGAGAAAGCCATCCAAAGCTACCACCTTCAGGTCGAAGAAAAGTTAAAAGACATCCTGCTTCGCTTTAAATACTATCTCTCAAGAGGAGACGGACGCAACCAAGCCCAACTCGTTGACCAATTAGACAAGCTCCTCGATGAAGCCCTCAAACTGGTCTACCTGGATCACTCGAATCACCTCTTTCACCAGACGGACTACCACATCCATTACTTTGAGATGAGACAGCGACAAAGTCGTATCCTGCGAAATATGGCCCAGCAGATTAATACCTGTCACCTGGCCGCCAGTGAGAGTTTGATCTTGGCCCAGCTCTTTTCTAAGATTGCTGCCCAGCTAAGCCAGACCAATCCTGCTCATGACCTACTTGATGACATCGAACGCTATCTGCAAGTCTTCCGCAATCGGAGTCTCCCGAAAACACGTGAGGAGTTTGAAACCCGTGCCACCCTCCTGCAACTACTACGTGAAGCCGAAACCTTTATCAAGGTCAAGGTCGATTTTTACCAAAAATATGGAAACTAAAACGCAAAGAACCTCAGAGAATTCCTCTGAGGTTCTTGTGTTTTGCATTTGGAAGGTAAGTTTATTTAACCATTGCCCTTGGAATCATCAAAACAGGGATATCTTCTGTAGAACCTAAATCTCTATCCAGACTAGCCATACCTAAAAATTCACAGACTGTTTCAACAGTTAGATTGACTTTCATAACAATCCAACAAGCTAGAAGACTTTATATTGTCCACCCGCATATCCGCAAGGAATGTAGCCTGCTTGATATAAGGCATACAAATCATCGAAAAATCTTGACTCAGCTTGGGGCACCTCTTTTTTGATGGTCAAGTAGATAGCCAAGCCGATGATATCAAATAGAATCTGATCTTTCATGGATGCTACTAGTTTACCTTCCCCGATCAGGTTATCTAATCGTGCTTCAATTTCAGGAATTATTTCCTCTTTTGCATTATTTGCCAGTGAATTCCAGTGTTTATAAATGTCACTCTGGTTTTTAAAAAGATACACACTAAAATCACCATCTTTTTCTAACACAAAATTCTCCCATTTTAAACTATTAATATTCTTCTCTGCTTCTTGCAGTTTCTTTATCTGTTTGATGGGAACAGTCGTTTCTCTACTTTCCTTTAAAAAAGGAATCGAGATTAAACTTTTAATAACATCATCATTTATTTTCATAAATAACCTCTATTTCATATAGGAAAACCAATTTCCTCATATTCTCTCTTCCTGCAACTGTCCACTTTTAACCAACTTTTTATAGTATCGTTTGCTATACCATTCTTGGTCCGATATCTTTAAATAATCCTTATACTCCTCTGGGTATTTGTAGATATAGTAGGCTTGAAAGATATGGACATTGATCATAAAGGCGATAAAATGAGCTCCGATGACAAACCAAACTGGCAAAAACAAACCCAAAATATAGAAATACCACTGAAGAGGGACTTGATATAGCAGATGATAGACCAGCGACACTGGAAAGAGAACTGCCGTGGTTCCAGCGAGAATCTTAACTAGCTGCTTGAGGATTGACTTTTCCTCTTGATCATTTAGTCTGCGCTTGAGATTCTGGATACTATTGAGAATAATCCAGAAAAAGAGAGTCAAGCCTAGCCCAAGCTCAAGCCAGAAACCCAGCCATGTATAGGCATCATGGGCCACTGCACTGGCAAAGTACAGTCCTGATATGAAAGCGCAAATGGACATGGCAAAATAGAAAGGAAAGTAGGTCCAAAGCTGGCTAGTCAAACGTTTTTTGGGGCCAAAAAACAAGCACCATTCCTACATACGATATCGCATATACCGTCAGATTAAAGGGCTTAAGAAAGCTACTCATGTTATGAATCAGCAATCCTGCTTCCAGAGAAATGACCTGAACATCACTATCTACACCTATCAACTCTGGTATCCCGATTAATACGCCATAGATCAGAATCCCTGAAAAGCAAAATCCCCCTGGGTCACAATGCGCATACTTCTTTCAAAGCCGGCACCGAAAATACGGATGTCTTTCATTGTTTATCTCCAAATTTCATCTGGCAGAACGCCGTATATTCTTGAGAATCTTCCATTTGAGGAGAACATCACATAGCAGCTATCGTAGCAACTACACCTCGCCTCGTTAAAGATACAGCACCCACTTTCTGGGATTTGACTGTTCCCTAACACCTAGTTACACGTTTCGTTCTCCGGTTCTTTCTTGAACAAGATTTTCCCTTGGCTGTATAGCTTCATAATCTTCACAAAACGAACGGGATTGTTTTGGTTATAAAACAGAAAGAGCGCAAAGAACATTATACCTGCTCCCCAAAAATCATAGCCGCGTTCGATTGGTTGCCCAAATTTTTGAGTACAGTCGTAAAAAACATACAAAAGATAGATAACAAAGGCAAGTATGATATAACGAGTGATTCGATAGATCGTAGCAGATGCCTCAGCTGGATCAAAGTGTTCGTCCCTCACCATCAAATTATGTGACACTGCGTAGTAAAACACCTTCTCCGTTGTTGGCTGAGCCTTGCTCACATTTTTATAAAGTCCTCGCTCAAGAATAGCGGTAAATAATAGAAACTCAGCCAGCCACAATAGTAAAACATAGCTCAAACTGGTCCAGTTATAGACACCAATATCCAAGGCTGAAAGGAGGCCATAGAGACCAGGTCCACCTGCCATCAGAAAAATAACCATTTCAGGAATGTAAGCATTGGTCTTATAAGCACCTTCCGTATTGAGTAAAACACTCTTTGGAGCAGCCAAGGCCTCCCCAGTCTTTTGGTCATAGTAAACCGCCTGACCATCGCATTCTCCGATAAAAACCCGACGACGTCTCAGAAAAAACATACTCTACCTCTTTCTATCTCACTCTTTCAAAAACGGCTCTCAGTCCTTCTGAACTTCCTTAATGACAAATTCTTCATCTGTCCCCATACTTACTTCCAGATAGACATCTGGATTGTCATCTGCTCGACAGATGAGGCTCAGTTTTCTAGCATAAAAGCGATCCAAGATATCAAATATTCTGGGTAAATTGTTTTGGTTATAAAGAACAAATGTCAAGCCTAATAAAAGTCCTGTTAGGATAATCTTGACAATCTCTCCTCCAATGGGAGTGCCCAACCTCTCTTGGTAATTCCAAATAAAATTATAGGCATAGAAAAATCCAACCAAGGGAACCAGAGAGAGCAACGCTCTTATCCAGCGAGTAGCATTGCGACTATCTTTTTCACTCATCTCCGCCTCAGCTTCCTTTGCTTCCTCTGACTTTTCCATAAGCGCCAGACAGATAGTTTGAGTAGTCACCTGAGCTCTGTTGACATTTCGATACAAGGCGCGTTCGACAAGGATGGTGATGAAAGCAAACTGCCCTAGCCAAATGAGAAGAACACTCCAGAAGGTAGACATGGTATAGGTTCCTTGTATAAACAAGCGGAAGAAGGAAATCAACCCACTACCACTTGATAACAAGAGGACTACCAATAGGGGGATATGGCGATTCATCTTGCTAGACTTTTCTGTGTCCAAGAGCTTGCTCTTTGGTGCCTCCAAAAGTTCGTGGGTTTTGCGATCATAATAAATCGCCTTGTCATAGTATTGGTTAAAAAATATCCGACGTCTTCCTAAAAACATCTCTTTCTCTTTCTAGTTTCTTTCAGGAAAAGGCGCACATTTCTGACCTTCCCCTTTTGACTTGCATGAAATCAGTCTCTTATCCCATAGATAAACTGTTCTACTAGTATACCATAAACCCCATGGACTAGCGTTTGGAAAACAATAAAAGACCACCTCTAGGGTGGTTAGAGCAAAAAATTTTTTGAACTAATAAAGTATAAGAGAAAAATTCAAATCCATAGAGTGTTCATCGTAGCTACCAGCTCCTTTCGGAGAGCTACTCTATAAAATTGCGTGCCTCATTCCCATCAGATATGTAGTAGATTCCATCAATGACGGAATTCGCACATCAGCTGAAAGGAAGATCGGACTTACAACGGATATTGATGAGTTTTTAAAAAAGCAGGTTTCTACTCCTGCCCCTGAAAAAAGATAGAAAATTTATTACACTACAGAAGGCCTCATAAAATCATAAACATCTATCTGATGCTCTTCAAACAATGCTTCCAACTTCTGCGCTCCTACTTCGGCTCCATGCTTTTCTATAAATTGAAGCTCAGCTTCTGTAATAGGGATAGCTTGTAGCCACGTAACATACTCTTCATCAAAATCAAAAGACTCCAGTTCCCACAAGAAAGGCTGAGTGAAAAAAATATGATTTACTTTTGCATTAGGATAGTAATTTCTAATTATATTTGGATAGACTGCACCAGGAGAGATGCTATATTCTCCTCTCACGATATTAAAACCACAATCTGCTATAATATTTGGAAAATATTCCAGCTCTGCATCAGCTGCTCCAATGATTTCAACTCTTAAAGGCTTATCATTTATTCGACGATAAATGGTATATTCAGATAAGCCGATTGTTGCTGCTGTTGTTAAATAATCGTCCGGACGATTCTCTCCAATAAATAAATCTAATTTGTTATCGTGATTTCTAAATGTATAGGCTTGAGGAACTCCCCCTACAGCTCTGGCTATTTCCTGTGCAATTTTAATTTTATCGTATTTCATTTCATTTCATTCTCCTCTTAAAGTTTGGTCCAGCATGAGCTATGTTATCTTTCAGTTTCACTACACTCTTATGGAAATTCTCACAAAAGGCGTTAGAGTTTGATGATACCTCTGCCAGATTATCACCAAATTAACTGACTCTATAATCCCAGTATACCATAAACCCTATGGACTAGCGTTTGGAAAACAATAAAAGACCGCCTCGAGGGTAGTCCTTTGTTATCAATTGTCCATTTCATTATTTTACAAGTTCTTCAACTGGATGGCCGTAAAAATATTTCATACCTTCCGTCCAGTCTTTGTCTGATAAGTCATCAATATAACGAACCATCAAATCAATTTCATTTTTTGAAATAAGAGCATTGGTGTCCACTGGGACCTGCTTGCCTGTATAAATAGAAAGAAGGGAAGCCTGAAGATAAAGATGGTATTTCTGTTCTTTTTGAGCAGCGATGTAAAGAGCAGTCATAATTTCTTGTGTAAATAAACCAGGAAAAACCTGAAGAGTTTTATAATAATAGTAATCTAAGTTCTTGTGCTTTATTACATCAAAATATAAACTTCCAACTTCTTCTAATCTTGCATTTTCTTCTATAATTGAACGATAGTTGAGAAAACTATCCAAAGCATCTTGAATAACGTACTCCACTTCGGTTTCTGTATCTTCCCACTCCTCCCACAGAGTAAGAAGGTAAGGAACGACTTCATAGGACATTGTTTCCACAGCGCCAGCGACAAAAGTAAATACCGCAAATTCTGAAGCCGAACTTAAAAAATGAAAATTTTCAACTTTTTTTAAATCATCATGTGTACAAACTGAACAAAACAATCGAATACAAATATTGAGTACTGCTTCATCTTTTGTCTGGTTCATCAAGTCAATCAGCAAGTTTTTTACTGTAAAATCTCCCTTTTTTAAGATTTCAGCAATCAGCAATACACATTCTCTCTCATCATTTACTGAAAGTAAGCCCCTTTTTAAATCTTCAAGCGCTACTGAACTAACGTGACCGAACGACATTCCTGGCATTAACAGTTTGTTTCCCATCCCCGTTCTCCTTTTATCTCAATACTTTTTTTGGAAATTTGTTACTTGCTTTCTGACCGATGCTAAGTTATCACCAAATTTACTGGCTCTACACTCCCAGTATACCATAAAAGACCACCATGAAGGTGGTCGTTTATCCATGAAACTAGTTCTCGTTATATTTTTGCTGAAAGGCTTCCATAGCCTTGAACAACTCAAGTTCTTTTTCATTAGCTGGTTGCTTGCCGAGGTATTTGTATTCAAAGAATTCTATTCTATCCGTTGGTCCAAATTTACTTTTATTCCATGGTGCATAGTCAAAGTCCAAAAAGGTTTTATTGTTTTCATCCACTTTGATTGTAAAGGCGGACCACTCTGCCAGACCCTGTTCGATGAAAATCTTCTTCATATCTTCACCTAAAGCAAAAAGATTTATGTAATCTATTCTGAATTCTGTCTTAGGGATAGCAAATAAAGATGGAATATCCATGTAATAATGATATTCTCCTTTATATTTAAAGAAAAATATCACGCCACCACTAAGCGTCTTATCCACTTCAAAATTAATATAAAGATCATCCCACTCAACTGGAATCATATCATTTACTTTATATATAATCTCGGTCATCTTCTCATTAATCTGTTTTTCCATTTTATCCTCCGATTTGGATTATACATTTAAACACAAGACTTCCTAATCTGCCTTGAGTTTTTCTTTACAATAATCCACAATGTATTCATTGATCCATTTATTCTTATTTTGGAAACCTCCGAATTTACGCTTTGCGATCAAATCTTCTGCCATTTGGAGTGCCTCTTGATATTTCTCGCGATGGATCATTAATAGCATCCCCATCAAATCATATCGAGCAGGATTTGATGAATTCTCAACAGCATAGTTATAAAAATCTTCAAAACTGTCGAACCCATTGATACGTTTAAGAACTTCTTCATGCACTTCTGAGAGCACCTCGAAAACCCTAGCTTCGACTTTTTCTAAGTCAAGGTCCTCCATCGTCCAGTCTTCTTCATTGATTTTGGTTGGTAAGGATAAGGAATCAACTGTGAAAGCTCCAACAGCTCGAAGACTCATTGGTTCCTGCGAATTACTCGCCATATCAAAAACTTCCCAAAAAATATCATCCAAAATATATGGTTTGATATCCGTGCGAATAATTAGACGAAACTTATTATCTGGAAATTTAATATCAATCATATACGAAACCAAATAGTCTCCCACTTTGTTGAAATAGGCCCAATCTCGAGACTTTAACTGTAATTTTTTTGCTGCATTGCGCTGAACTTTTTTCAATTCTTTTTTTAGTTGTTTATCTATTTTTGAAAATTTAACCATTGAATTTCCTCACTAATCTGGTCTTATTCCTCTTATCCAAGCAAACTATTTTCCATTATGTTCCTGCTGGAAGGCTTCCATAGCCTTGAACTGTTCTTGTTCTTTTTCGTTTCTTGGTTCAAATCCTAAAAATTGATATCTGAAAAAGTTCATTTGAGCAGTTGGTCCAAAATTACTTTTATTCCATGGAGCATAGTCATAGTCGACTGAAAGCTTGTTGTTATCATCTAAATGGATGATACAAATGTACCAATCTGCCAAATTATTTTCAATAAACACTCTTTTCAGATCTTCTGATTTTTTAAATAAAACCTTGTTTTCGCTTAGAATATCCATCATCGATAGGCCAAAATCTTCTGACATTTCCAGATGGTAATGATAGTGATTTTTATACTTAAAATAGAAATAGGCTTCACCACTATATGTCTTGTCCATCTCGGTTACAATATACAAATCATCCCACTCAACTGGAATCATATCGTTGGCTTGATGCACGATTTCGATAATTTTCTCATTAATCTGTTTTTCCATATGTTCCTCCGGTTTGGTGTATTCACATTTTATCTGTATCTCTAGTATACCATAAAGAACAGAAACCAACTTACTCTTATAAAATTTGCTCAAATAGGGCAAAATTGCCTCAATAAAACAGTAAAATGGACCAATCATATCGCTAGGTATAGCAACTTTCTATCCTTTCCAACGAAAAAATCCACGAATTAATAATATTCGTGGATTTTTCCTAGTGAGGCGTTTAGGTAAGCCGATTTTACACTACGACACGGAGTTTGGCAAATCGATTCTATTTGCCAAACGTAGTTAGTGAGGCAGTTAGCTAGTTCGCTTCCTTTATGTTACGACGGCAAAACCCACGAACCGATACCATTCGTGGGTTTTACCTAGTGAAGCGTTTAGGTAAACCGCCATAGCGGTTACCGTTAAATGACAGCAACTTTGTGTTGCTAGTCATTTGTAACGATTTACATCTTTTCCTCCAACTCTACGTCTGGATACTTATCTGCAAACCAGCGGAGGGCAAAGTCATTTTCAAAGAGAAAGACTGGTTGGTCGAAACGGTCTTTAGCCAAGATATTGCGGCTTGAGGACATCCGTTCATCCAAGTCCTCAGTCTTGATCCAACGAACGGTCTTTTTACCCATCGGGCTCATGACCACTTCTGCATTGTACTCGCCTTCCATGCGGTGCTTAAAGACTTCAAACTGGAGTTGTCCCACAGCTCCTAGCATGTATTCGCCTGTTTGGTAATTCTTGTAAAGCTGAATAGCTCCTTCTTGCACCAATTGCTCAATCCCCTTGTGGAAGGATTTTTGCTTCATGACGTTCTTAGCAGAAACTTTCATAAAAATTTCAGGCGTAAAGGTTGGCAGTGGTTCAAATTCGAATTTATTTTTTCCAACTGTCAAGGTATCCCCAACCTGATAAGTACCGGTATCGTAAACCCCAATGATATCACCTGCTACGGCATTGGTCACATTCTCACGACTTTCTGCCATAAACTGGGTGACATTAGAAAGCTTGGCAGTCCTCCCAGTACGAGGCAGATTGACACTCATCCCTCGCTCAAACTCACCTGATACGATACGGACAAAGGCAATGCGGTCACGGTGACGAGGGTCCATGTTGGCTTGGATTTTAAAGACAAATCCTGAGAAATCCTTGTCATAAGGATCCACAATTTCGCCATCTGTTTTCTTGTGACCATGTGGTTCTGGAGCAAACTTAAGGAAAGTTTCAAGGAAGGTCTGCACACCAAAGTTTGTCAAAGCTGAACCGAAGAAGACAGGTGTCAATTCTCCAGCAAGGATTGCTTCCTCTGAAAACTCATTTCCAGCTTCATTTAAAAGCTCAATATCATCTTTGACTTGCTCGTAGAAAGGATTGCTGCCAAAGAGTTTATCTCCATCTTCTAGACTAGCAAAACGCTCATCCCCTTTATAGAGCTCCAAGCGTTGGTTATAGAGGTCATACAAGCCTTCAAAGGCTTTCCCCATCCCGATCGGCCAGTTCATCGGATAGCTCGCAATACCCAAGACATCTTCCAATTCTTGCAAGAGGTCCAGCGGCTCACGACCATCACGGTCTAGCTTGTTCATAAAGGTAAAGACTGGAATACCACGATGTTTCACAACCTCAAACAATTTCTTTGTCTGCGCCTCGATACCCTTGGCAGAGTCCACAACCATGACTGCAGCATCCACCGCCATCAAGGTCCGATAGGTGTCTTCTGAGAAATCCTCGTGCCCTGGTGTGTCGAGGATGTTCACGCGCTTGCCGTCGTAGTCAAACTGCATAACAGATGACGTGACCGAAATCCCACGTTGTTTCTCAATATCCATCCAGTCAGACTTGGCAAAAGTCCCTGTTTTCTTCCCTTTTACCGTACCAGCCTCACGAATCTCGCCCCCAAAGTAGAGCAACTGCTCAGTGATGGTTGTCTTCCCCGCGTCCGGGTGAGAGATGATGGCAAAGGTACGGCGTTTCTTGATTTCTTCTTGAATAGTCATAAGTTCTCTTTCTTTGATGTTCTATTTTTAGTTGTTTCAGTAGCTAAGAATGATGTTTACATTGGATTTTACCATTCCTTTCAACTCTCCATTATAGCGGATTTTGGGGAGTTTTTCAATTGCTCATCCGATGAAAAGGCAAGCTAGAGCACAGATTGCACCTGATTTCTCTTTTTCCACCGTTTTTTGAACAAGATATCAAAGAGAACCAGAGCCAGTGAAAGGATGACGGACACAAGAAGGTATTTTAACCACAAGGGCGCATCTGGAATAAAAGGTGTCTTGTTTAACAAACCATAATTTCCACCCGTCACCTGATTAACCCCAACTAGAAAGAGGTTGAGAATAAAGGTATAGGCTACAATCATATATTTCTTTAGTAGGCTCTTATCATAGTGATTCATCAAGTAAACCAATGAATTCACTAGAAGAGCATAGTGCCCAATCAAAAATGAAAAACTGGTAATATGGGGGAAATCATAGGGGTCAAAAACCGGGTAAACCAAGGCAAAGACCGCTCCACTTGCTCCTAAGAGGGCAAAATATTGCTTGCTCCGCCATTTATCTGGCAAGAAAACCACCGCAAACATGGCTAAACGGCAATGGTAAAATGGAAGGCTATTAGAAAATGGAATCCCAAAGCCAACATACCAACTATATAGGGCTAGCAACTGGAGGATCTGAATCCCCTTAAACAAGCGGACAAATTTCGGATTCTTGTGATAAGCAAGTGCTCCATAAATACAAAGCACTAAAGTAAGCATCATGATCCCATACCAAAAGAGGGAAATGGGAGGAGGAACCGTTTGAGATCTGGTGATAAATTGATGGAACATATTTCTATCCTAACTCTTATTTTTTCTATTCTCTAGTTTAACCATTATAGCGAATTAAAAGCGATTTTTCAATTTCTATTTCTTTTCAGTTTGGCTCCCTTATTTATAGGAAAATATGGTAAAATAGAACAGACTAAAAATCATCATTTCACGAAAGGATGCAAGATGAAAATTACGCAAGAAGAGGTAACACACGTTGCCAATCTTTCAAAATTAAAATTCTCTGAAGAAGAAACTGCTGCCTTTGCGACAACCTTGTCTAAGATTGTAGATATGGTTGAATTGCTAGGCGAAGTCGACACAACTGGTGTCGCACCTACTACGACCATGGCAGACCGCAAGACCGTACTCCGCCCTGATCTGGCCGAAGAAGGAACAGACCGTGACCGCCTGTTTAAAAACGTACCTGAAAAAGAAAACTACTATATCAAGGTACCAGCTATCCTAGACGATGGAGGAGATGCCTAATGACTTTTAATAACAAAACGATTGAAGACTTGCACAACCTCCTTGTCTCTAAGGAGATTTCAGCAACTGAATTGACCCAAGCAACGCTTGAAGATATCAAGTCTCGCGAGACAGCTATCAACGCTTTTGTCACTATCGCTGAAGAGCAAGCCCTTGCACAAGCTAAAGCTATTGATGAAGCTGGAATTGACGCGGATAATGTCCTTTCTGGAATCCCACTGGCTGTTAAGGATAATATCTCTACCGACGGTATCCTTACAACTGCTGCCTCAAAAATGCTCTACAACTACGAGCCAATCTTTGATGCGACAGCCGTTGCCAATGCCAAAGCTAAGGGTATGATTGTTGTCGGAAAGACCAACATGGACGAGTTTGCCATGGGTGGTTCTGGTGAGACTTCTCATTACGGTGCCACTAAAAATGCTTGGGACCACAGCAAGGTTCCTGGTGGTTCATCAAGTGGTTCTGCTGCAGCTGTAGCGTCAGGGCAAGTCCGCTTGTCACTCGGTTCTGATACTGGTGGTTCCATCCGCCAACCTGCCGCCTTCAACGGGATTGTTGGTCTCAAACCAACCTACGGAACGGTTTCTCGTTTCGGTCTCATTGCCTTTGGTAGCTCTCTAGATCAAATCGGACCTTTTGCACCTACTGTTAAGGAAAATGCTCTCTTGCTCAACGCTATTGCCAGCGAAGATGTCAAAGATTCTACTTCTGCTCCTGTCCGCATTGCCGACTTTACTTCAAAAATTGGTCAAGACATCAAAGGAATGAAAATTGCTTTGCCTAAGGAATACCTTGGTGAAGGGATTGACCCAGAGGTTAAGGAAACCATTCTAAATGCAGCCAAACACTTTGAAAAACTTGGTGCTATCGTCGAAGAAGTCAGCCTTCCTCACTCTAAATACGGTGTTGCCGTTTACTACATTATCGCTTCATCAGAAGCCTCATCAAACTTGCAACGCTTTGACGGTATCCGTTACGGCTACCGCGCAGAAGATGCAAGCAACCTTGATGAAATCTATGTAAACAGCCGTAGCCAAGGTTTCGGTGAAGAGGTGAAACGCCGTATCATGCTTGGAACATTTAGCCTTTCATCAGGTTACTATGATGCCTATTACAAGAAGGCTGGTCAGGTCCGTACCCTCATCATTCAAGATTTCGAAAACGTCTTTGCGGATTACGACTTGATTTTGGGACCAACTGCTCCAAGCGTTGCCTATGACTTGGACTCCCTCAACCATGACCCCGTTGCCATGTACTTGGCTGACCTTTTGACCATCCCAGTCAACTTAGCTGGTCTTCCAGGAATTTCGATTCCTGCTGGATTTGCTCAAGGTCTACCAGTCGGTCTCCAATTGATCGGTCCTAAATACTCTGAGGAAACCATTTACCAAGCTGCTGCTGCCTTTGAAGCAACAACAGACTACCACAAACAACAACCCGTGATTTTTGGAGGTGACAACTAATGAACTTTGAAACAGTCATTGGACTTGAAGTCCACGTAGAGCTCAACACCAATTCAAAAATCTTCTCACCTACTTCTGCTCACTTTGGAAATGACCAAAATGCCAACACTAACGTGATTGACTGGTCTTTCCCAGGAGTTCTGCCAGTTCTCAATAAAGGTGTTGTCGATGCTGGTATCAAGGCAGCTCTTGCCCTCAACATGGACATCCACAAAAAGATGCATTTTGACCGCAAGAACTACTTCTATCCTGATAATCCAAAAGCCTACCAAATTTCTCAATTTGATGAGCCAATCGGCTACAACGGCTGGATTGAAGTGGAGCTAGAAGACGGTACGACTAAGAAAATCGGTATCGAACGTGCTCACCTAGAGGAAGATGCTGGTAAAAACACCCACGGTACAGATGGTTACTCTTATGTTGACCTCAACCGCCAAGGGGTACCATTGATTGAGATTGTATCTGAGGCTGACATGCGCTCGCCAGAAGAAGCCTATGCTTATCTAACTGCCCTCAAGGAAGTCATCCAGTACGCTGGTATTTCTGACGTTAAGATGGAAGAAGGTTCGATGCGTGTGGATGCTAACATCTCCCTTCGCCCTTATGGTCAAGAAAAATTCGGTACCAAGACTGAGTTGAAAAACCTCAACTCCTTCTCTAACGTCCGTAAAGGGCTTGAATACGAAGTCCAACGCCAGTCTGAAATCCTTCGCTCAGGTGGTCAAATCCGCCAAGAAACACGTCGTTACGATGAAGCCAACAAGGCAACCATCCTCATGCGTGTCAAAGAAGGTGCTGCAGACTACCGCTACTTCCCAGAACCAGACCTACCTCTCTTTGAAATCTCAGATGAGTGGATTGAGGAAATGCGTACAGAATTGCCAGAGTTTCCAAAAGAACGCCGTGCGCGCTACGTATCTGACCTTGGCTTGTCAGACTACGATGCTAGCCAGTTGACTGCAAACAAAGTAACTTCTGACTTCTTTGAAAAAGCTGTTGCCCTCGGTGGCGATGCCAAACAAGTCTCTAACTGGCTCCAAGGTGAAGTTGCTCAGTTCTTGAATGCTGAAGGCAAAACACTGGAACAAATCGAATTAACACCAGAAAACTTGGTAGAAATGATTGCCATCATCGAAGACGGCACGATCTCTTCTAAGATTGCCAAGAAAGTCTTTGTCCACCTGGCTAAAAATGGCGGTGGCGCGCGTGAATACGTGGAAAAAGCAGGCTTGGTGCAAATCTCTGATCCAGATGTTCTGATTCCAATCATCCATCAAGTCTTTGCGGATAACGAAGCTGCCGTTGCCGACTTCAAGTCAGGCAAACGCAACGCAGACAAGGCCTTCACAGGATTCCTTATGAAGGCAACCAAAGGCCAAGCCAATCCACAAGTTGCCCTTAAACTCCTTGCACAGGAATTGGCCAAGTTGAAAGAAAGTGAGTAATTTACTCTTTATACACTTTTTTCTACTTTTAAGACGAGAATGAGACAAGGAGAATAAATGAACAAATTTTTACGATTGCTATTTGTCTTAGTCATCATCGCTATGTTAGGCGCTTCTATACTACAAATTTTCTTTCCATCGTACATGGGAAGCCACTCCGGGTACGGAATATCTGCTGGTTGGCAACGAGAAATTGGAATATGGAATTTAGCTGTATTGATTATTATTCTCGCTATCAATATTAAATACGATTGGTTCTATCTACGAATCGCACTTCTTGCTCTCATTATTGGCGGAATTGGAATAGGAACAAATCACTTACTCAATTATATGGAGTATCACTCTCCTGTAAATGCTATCGGTGCTTTTGAAAATTACTTGCTAGCAATAGGATGGATTGTGGGATGGCTCATCGAACGCCATTCCATAAAGAAGCTAAATGCTAGTAAATAACGCCTAGTATATATCAGATTATTTTTAAAGGTTATTAAATAGTTTAATAATCATTCGAATTCAGAATTCTACCTTTTCAATCATATAGTTAGGGGACACATGAAAAAGTTTTACGCTCTTTTAATGACCTGTTTATTACTTGTTTTTCTATCCGTGCCTCAAATCGTTGATGCGGGTGTCGGACATTCCAGAAGTGGAGGGAGCAGCCGCAGTAGCTCCAGAAGTAGTAGCCGCTCAAGTGGAGGTGGAAGTCGTTCTGGTGGCTCATCCTACCACTACTACCGCTCTGGATATGGATCATCCTCTGACAGTTCTGCTAGCTCTCCCTATCTAGGATTTATGTTCATATTAGTCGGAGGAATCATACTAGTTGTTATCGTCAAATCCTTGCAGAATAAGTCTGGAGATTCGAGTTCAACCTACACTAGTAATGATTCTCAAACGCTCCATCGTCGAGTTGAACATAACACACTGGCCATTAGTCGTGTGAAATATGGGGATCCAAACTTTGACGCGGAAGCCTTCACATCTTGGGTTAAGGAAGTCTACCTTAAATTGCAGGTTGCCTGGACTGAGAAAAATTGGAACTCTGTCCGCGCTTTGGAAAGTACCAGTCTCTACTCTCAACACAGTACCCAACTTGAGGACCATATTCGAGCTAAAACAACCAATGTTTTAGAGAAAGTTTGTATCGAAAATGTTCGCATCAAGAAGTTCATTGAAAATCCTGACGGAAACGACACCTTAGTGGTGATCCTGTCATCTACCTTGCGTGACTATGTCATTGACGATGAGACTCGCCGTGTTCTTGAAGGAGACCCTAAAAAAGATCTCTTCACCGTGTATCAATTGAACTTTATCCGTCAACACGGTAGCCAAACGCAAGCAGTCAATCCAGACGAAGTTGTGAGCGACCACTGTCCAAACTGTGGCGCCCCATTGAAAATCTCTGCAGTTAGCGAGTGCGACTACTGTGGTGCCAATCTCTCTCGCAGTCCAAACCAATGGGTACTCGATACCTATGATGTTGTGGATGAAGACGAGCTTTATAATTAGGAGGAATTATGGGATTTATACGTGCAGCCTTATCAGCAGGCTTAAATAGTTTTAATGATAGTAAATTCAAGGAAGCCATTGTCCTTCCAGATAATGTCTCTGGCGACGCCTTGGCCGTCAAAGGTCAATTACTCACAAAAGACCCAGATGGACGTTCTCGTCACAGCAATCAAAATACTGGACTTTTGTCAGATGGCAGTGTGGTTATCGTTCCTCAAGGTTATACCGCTGTTTTGGTAAACAACGGTACCTTCCTTGGTGAAGTCCTCGAAGCTGGTAGCCACGAATGGCAAGCTGGTGATAACGCCTGGCTCCTTGAAAAAGGTGGTTTAAAAGGCACTTGGGAAAACTTTAAAAACCGTTTCTCTTTCGGTGGACAAGTCATCACCCAACAGGAAATTATCTTTATCCGCATGCAACCCATCGCAGGTAATAAGTTCGGCACACAAAACGCGGTCGAATACTTCAGCGAACGTTACCAACAACTGCTTAACATCCGTTTCTATGGCTTGTTTGATGTAAAAATAGCAGACCCAGTCCTCTTCTACGTAAGTTCTGTTAGCCGTCAAATTACTGACGGACAGCCATTTACTCTCCAAGATGTAGCTCAAGGAACGCTCCGTCAAAATATCGCACCAAAAATCGCGATTGCCATTGCCAAATATACCAACGAAAACAAGGTTGATATCTATAGCCTCAATGCCAACCAAGACACCTTTAACGAACTCGCTAAACAAGAGGTCAACAAGGTTTGGACAGGTCTCTACGGGATTGAAGCAACCAACATCTTGCTTGAGGACCTCAGCTACGACCAAGAAAGTCTTGATATCGTTCGCAAGCTTGATAGCGAGCTCGTGGCAATGAAGTACAACACGATTGAAATCGAAGAACGCCGTGCTCGCAACGAAGCGCTTATTGCTGCAGCTGCAAACGAAGGGAATGGCAATGGGATGAACATGTTTATGGGCATGAATCTTGGCCAAACTCTGGGTGGTCAACTAAGCCAACAAGTCCAAAATCAAGCACCGGCTCAAAATGCTGGGCAAGCTACTAGCAAGAATTTTTATATCGAAGTCGATGGAAAATACGTCCTCGTCACCAAAGACGAAGATGGCAATATCGTACCAGTCAACTAATTAAGATCCTTTTGACATTTGAGTAATGTTGTCTTTTATGGTACAATAAAGAGTAAATTATTTTATTAAAGAGGTAAAAACATGATTGAAGCAAGTAAATTAAAGGCTGGTATGACCTTTGAAACAGCTGACGGAAAATTGATCCGCGTTTTGGAAGCTAGCCACCACAAACCAGGTAAAGGAAACACCATCATGCGTATGAAATTGCGTGATGTCCGTACTGGTTCTACATTTGACACAAGCTACCGTCCAGAGGAAAAATTTGAACAAGCCATCATCGAGACTGTCCCAGCTCAATACTTGTACAAAATGGATGACACAGCCTACTTCATGAATACAGAAACTTACGACCAATACGAAATCCCTGTAGTCAACGTTGAAAACGAATTGCTTTACATCCTTGAAAACTCTGATGTGAAGATCCAATTCTACGGAACTGAAGTGATTGGTGTTACCGTTCCTACTACTGTCGAATTGACAGTTGCAGAAACTCAACCATCTATCAAAGGTGCTACGGTTACAGGTTCTGGTAAACCAGCAACGATGGAAACTGGACTTGTCGTAAACGTTCCAGACTTCATCGAAGCAGGACAAAAACTCGTTATCAACACTGCAGAAGGAACTTACGTTTCTCGTGCCTAATTTCTAGAAAGAGGTCATTCTATGGGAATTGAAGAACAACTTGGCGAAATCGTTATCGCCCCACGTGTACTTGAAAAAATCATTGCTATTGCTACTGCAAAAGTAGAGGGTGTTCACTCTTTTTCAAACAAATCAGTGTCTGATACCCTTTCAAAACTTTCTCTCGGCCGTGGCGTTTATCTTAAAAATGTGGACGAAGAACTCACAGCTGATATCTACCTCTACCTTGAGTACGGAGTAAAAGTTCCTAAGGTAGCTGTTGCTATCCAGAAAGCTGTCAAAGATGCCGTCCGCAATATTGCTGATGTAGAACTCGCTGCTATCAATATTCACGTTGCAGGTATCGTTCCAGATAAAACACCAAAACCAGAATTGAAAGATCTATTTGACGAGGACTTCCTCAATGACTAGTCCACTATTAGAATCTAGACGCCAACTCCGTAAATGCGCTTTTCAAGCTCTCATGAGCCTTGAATTCGGTACGGATGTCGAAACTGCTTGTCGTTTCGCCTATACTCATGATCGTGAAGATACGGATGTGCAACTTCCAGCCTTTTTGACAGAGCTAGTTTCTGGTGTTCAGGCTAAAAAGGAAGAACTAGACAAGCAAATCACACAGCATTTAAAAGCAGGTTGGACCATCGAGCGTTTAACACTCGTGGAGAGAAACCTCCTTCGCTTGGGAGTCTTTGAAATCACTTCATTCGACACTCCACAGTTGGTTGCTGTTAATGAAGCTATCGAGCTTGCAAAGGACTTCTCAGATCAAAAATCTGCCCGTTTTATCAACGGACTACTCAGCCAGTTTGTAACAGAAGAACAGTAAATAGAAAAAGTGTTTGACAATTATCAAACACTTTTTTCTTTGCCTACCACTATCTAAAAAAGTGGTAATAGATATAATTATAAACAAAAATCCAGATGGGTTTTGCATAAATAAGGAAGTTGAAAAAACTATGGCACAGGATGGTAATTTTTAAGTTCTTTGTCCAACGGTAGACAAGGGCATAGAAGAGACCGCCTAAACTATAAATAATCAAACTGATAGGATCTCGGTGAGTTAGGATCAAATGACTAAGTCCAAAGATAAGAGCAGATAGGATAACATCCAGATAGTACTTGGACTGGGGGAAAAAGGTATTCATAAAATACCCTCTATGAATCAGTTCCTCTAATATAGGTGCGACGACTACTGTTAAACTAAAACTGAGAACAGTTGATAGAAAAGTTGGTTGCCCATTGGAGTATAGAATCGAAAGAAGGTCTTGAAAGATATACTTGTTATCAATTAGGTGATGAAACTGTAACTGAAAAGCATCCACCAATTGACGATCAAAATAAGTAGCCACTAGACCAACTACAAGGTAAAAGAATCTTGACTTCTTTGAACCCTTTTTTTCAAAAATATAGAGCATCTTTTTCTTTTTGAGCCAGTAGATAAATATTAGCAAAAGAGCTATTACTTCAACTGTTAAAAAGATAGAATAGCCATCTATCCCCCATCCTAAAAACTTAGTTAGATGCATAATCCCTAACTCAGGTAGATAAACCGATAGAAATACCAGTGATGTATAGACCCCAAAATACCCTAGTTTTTTCATACTTACCCCTTTAATTTATCAATAGCCAATACCATAAGCACGTCTAGTCTCATGAGTCAGTGTTGTACTCCATTCTGTCGCCAAACTATATGCATATGGCGAATCCCAATGTCTATCATCAACCAACCAAATCATGCCACCACCTGAAACTTGCTCTAAGTCCTCAGATGAAAGAACTGTAAATGTACCTGTACCAATCATATCAAGTAGCTCCTTAAAATAAATTTTTGTAAGCTTACATCTACAGTACACATCTTTTTGTCTATTTTATAGCCTATCTCCTCAACTGTCAATTTTTCACCCTAAATGGTAGCTTTACTCATTGAGAAATAAGAAATCGATAAAAGAGATTTCTCTATCTTCCCATTAAATTAGAAAAAGTGTTTGACAAGTATCAAACACTTTTTTCTTTACCTACCACTATCTAAAAGTTAAATAATAAATATAAAATAAAATCGACGGAGCATAGGGAATAACATTATAGAAACTATGACAAACAATGGTAAATCGGAGACTACCCGTAACTCGATAAGCGACTGCAAATAGAAGACCAAGAATACTATACATTATGAGACTGATGGGGTCACGATGGGATAGAACTAAGTGACTGAGCCCGAAGATGAAAGAAGACAAGATAACATCCAAATAAAACTCCGACTTCGGAAAGAAGGTATTCATAAAATACCCCCTATAGATTGTCTCCTCAACAACAGGTACAATCGAAATGTTAAAGATTAAAAATATAAGACTTGATAGAATCGTTTCTCTTCCGTTTAAGTAAAGTTCTGAAAGAAGGTCTTGGAAAACAAAGCTATGGTCAATCAATCGAATATACTGCATTCTAAATCCATTTAAAAAAGAATAGATAAGAAAGCAAGCCACTAAGAAAGCGAGATAAGACCAGCGCCAACCCTTTTTCTCGAAGATAAAGAGCATCTTCTTCTTTTTCAACCACAAAACGAATAAAAAGAAAATAAGCAACACTTCTCCAACTAGAAAGATTATATAGCTGTCCATTCCTAAACCAAAGGTCCTAGCTAGAGTTATGGCTCCTAATGGCGTTAAATAAATGTACAGGAACATTAAAATCATACAGATTCCTAAATATATTGTCTTTTTCATTCTTTCTCTCCTAATGGTAAACTCTCTATTAGGGCAATATAGAGGATAGACCATTGATTATTTTCTTATTTATCTAGAGTATTCATATTTATCCATGCTCTATTATCAAAATAGCTAGAACAAAATGTTCTAGCTTTTAAATTTTCTTAGTATTTTCTAAAGCGTTGGTAACGTTCTTCGATAAGTTGGTCGAGTGGTAGTTCTTGCAACCTATCAAGTTCTGCACGCAATTCATTTTTTACGCAACCTAGCAGTTCTTTACTTGACAGCCCTGCTTCTGAGATTACCTTATCTACGATTTCCATTTCTAGGAGTTCATGTGAAGTGATTTTCATCAACTCCGCCGCTTCCATAGCACGACTTCCATCCTTCCAAAGGATAGAGGCAAATCCTTCAGGGCTAAGTACTGCGTAGATTGAGTTTTCTAACATCCAGACACGGTTAGCTACGGCTAGAGCTAGGGCCCCACCAGATCCTCCTTCACCGATAATAATCGCGATGATTGGAACCTTGAGGTCACTCATTTCCATCAGGTTTCGAGCAATTGCTTCACCTTGTCCACGTTCCTCGGCTCCAACACCTGGGTAAGCACCCGCCGTATTGATAAAGGTCACAACTGGACGACCAAACTTTTCTGCCTGTTTCATCAGACGCAAGGCCTTACGATAGCCTTCTGGATGGGGTTGCCCAAAGTTCCGTTTGAGGTTGTCATGAAGACTTTTTCCCTTTTGGATACCAACGACAGTTACTGCCTGTTCACCTAACCAACCAATTCCACCGATAACCGCACCATCATCGCGGAAAGAGCGGTCTCCATGCAATTCGATAAACTCATCAAAGATTCCATTGGCAAAATCAAGTGCAGTCAAGCGACTCTGCTCGCGTGCCTCTCTGACTATTTTTGCAATATTCATCCGCGACTTCCTCCATGCAATCTCACTAATTTAGCAATTGTTTCAGGCAATTCTCTCCGTTTGACAATTGCATCAACAAATCCATGTTCAAGCAGAAATTCTGCCTTTTGGAAGTCATCCGGAAAGGTCTCCCGAACTGTATTTTCGATAACACGACGCCCAGCAAAACCAACCAAACTTTGGGGTTCCGCTAGGATAATATCCCCTTCCATAGCAAAAGAAGCTGTCACCCCACCTGTTGTCGGATCGGTTAAAATAGTTAGGTAAAAAAGTCCTGCCTTGGAATGGCGTTGAACTGCTGCAGAAATTTTAGCCATCTGCATCAGGCTCATGATTCCTTCTTGCATACGGGCTCCACCAGAAGCTGTGAAGAGAACGACTGGCAAGTTTTCTACCGTTGCATACTCAAACAAGCGCGTGATTTTTTCACCCACAACGGTTCCCATAGAAGCCATGATAAAGTTTGAATCCATGATCCCAAGGGCAACTTTTTGTCCCTTGATGCTAGCTGTACCAGTTAGTACGGCTTCATCCAAACCTGTCTTTTCACGCATAGTAGCCAATTTTTTCTGGTAGCCAGGAAAGTTTAATGGATCTTGAGTTTCAATACCTGTAAACATCTCCACAAAACTGTCAGAATCAATCGTCAAATCCAAGCGTTCCTGAGCTGAAATACGGAAAGTATAGCTACAATGGGGACAAATTCGTTCGCTCCCAAGATCCTTTTGGTAAATGGTGTGTTTACAACCAGGACACTGGGAGAAGAGTTCATCCGGAACCTCAGGCTTGGCTTGTGGTTTCTGCCTTACGGAACGGTTAGGATTGATCCGAATATACTTATCCTTTTTACTAAATAGAGCCATAACTCCCCCTTTTAGTTCTCATACTGTTTGAAAGTCTATTCTTTTTCTTGGTATTTTGGCAAGAAAGTTTCCATCAAGAAGGAAGTATCGTAGTCACCAGCGATAACTCGGCGGTCTGAAATCAGATCCAACTGGAAGTCTGCATTGGTTTGCACTCCTTCAATCTCAAGCTCATAAAGTGCCCGTTGCATCTTCATAAGAGCATCAAAACGATTCTCCCCATGAACAATGATTTTAGCAATCATACTATCATAGTAAGGGGGAATGGTATAACCTGGATAAACTGCTGAGTCTACGCGCAAGCCAACTCCACCACTTGGTAGATAGAGATTGGTAATTTTCCCTGGGCTTGGGGCAAAGTTAAATGCTGGATTTTCTGCATTAATCCGGCACTCGATAGCATGACCTCGTAGGACAATATCTTCTTGTTTGAAAGGTAAAGGTTGACCGGCAGCAATGCGAATCTGTTCCTTCACGATATCAACACCTGAAACAAACTCTGTGACTGGGTGTTCAACTTGCACACGAGTATTCATTTCCATGAAGTAGAAATTGCCACTCGCTTCATCGAGAAGAAATTCAATCGTCCCTGCATTTTCATAGCCTACAGACTCTGCTGCACGAACGGCTGCAGCACCAATTTCATGACGAAGGGTTTTGCCAATCGCAATGGATGGACTTTCTTCTAAGACCTTTTGGTTATTCCGTTGAAGTGAACAATCCCGTTCACCAAGATGGACCACATGACCCTCTTGGTCCGCAAGAATCTGAACTTCGATATGACGAGCTGGATAAATCACACGCTCAAGATACATAGCGCCATTTCCAAAATTGGCCTTGGCTTCACTGGATGCTGTCTCAAAGGCTGCGACCAAGTCTTCTGCCTTTTCAACCTTACGAATCCCTTTTCCACCACCACCTGCCGATGCCTTAAGCATGACTGGATAGCCAATTTTTTCTGCAACTGCAAGCGCCTCTTCAGCCGTGTGAACTTCACCATCAGATCCTGGGATAACTGGAACCCCAGCCTTGATCATTTGCTCACGCGCATTGATCTTATCTCCCATGGTATCCATTACAGTCCCAGAAGGACCGATGAACTTAATCCCCACTTCATCACACATCGTGGCAAACTTGGAGTTTTCGCTAAGAAAACCAAAGCCTGGGTGGATGGCTTCTGCTTCTGTCAAGACTGCAGCAGACAAAATAGCGTTGATATTGAGATAAGATTCTGTCGCCTTACCAGGTCCGATACAGATAGCTTCATCCGCTAGGAGTGTGTGAAGAGCTTCCTTATCAGCTGTTGAATAGACTGCAACGGTCGCAATGCCCAATTCACGCGCAGCTCGAATAATGCGAACCGCAATCTCACCACGGTTGGCAATTAAAATTTTACGAAACATGGAGAACCTCCTTAGTTCCCTATTGCAAAGGTAAGAGTACCACTAGCTGCAAGCTTGCCATCCACTTCAGCCTTTGCTTCAACCACAGCGATTGTGCCACGGCGTTTTACAAACGTTGCCGTCATAACTAATTGATCACCTGGTACAACTTGCTTCTTGAACTTAACCTTGTCCATTCCAGCGTAGAAGACCAGTTTCCCTTTATTTTCAGGTTTGGACAATTCCAAGACACCAGCAGTCTGAGCCAAAGCTTCCATGATAAGAACACCTGGCATAACTGGGTATTGTGGAAAATGACCATTGAAGAAAGGTTCGTTGATGGTCACATTTTTAATGGCAACAATGGTATCCTCGCTCACTTCCAAGACACGATCCACTAGGAGCATGGGGTAGCGATGGGGTAGAGCTTCTTTGATTCCTTGAATATCGATCATTTGATACGTACCAATCCTTTACCGAACTCAACCATTTCTTCATTTGAAACGAGAATTTCTGTCACCACACCATCCTTAGGTGCAGGGATTTCATTCATGACTTTCATGGCTTCAATGATCACCAAAGTCTGACCTTTTTTAACACTGTCTCCAACTGTGACAAAGGCAGGTTTATCTGGTCCAGCGGCCAAGTAAGCCACCCCTACAAGTGGGCTCTCAACGACATCACCCTCCGGAGCAACCGTCGTTTCAGCTGGTGCTGGAGCTTCTTCCACTGCACTCTCTACTGGAGTTGAAGGGGCCGAAACTACTGGACTAGGAGCCACTGCAGCTGGCGCTGGAGCAACTTGAGCTGGTGCTTCAGAAACCATTCTTGCTTCATTCTTACTGAACTGCAATTCGTCCGTTCCATTTTTATAAGAAAATTCTCTCAAACTTGATTGGTCAAATTGAGCCATCAAGTCCTTGATCTCATTTAAATTCATAATTATTTATTCTCCCAACGTTTGAAAGCAAGAACCGCATTGTGTCCACCAAAACCAAAAGTGTTTGAAATAGCATAAGGGATTTCTTGCTCCAAGCCTTGTCCATAAACGACATTCGCTTCGATATAGTCTGATAACTCACTTGTTCCAGCTGTCATTGGTACATAGTTATGACGCATGGCTTCAATGGTAGCGATGGCTTCTACTGCCCCTGCAGCGCCAAGTAAGTGTCCTGTAAAGGACTTAGTTGAAGATACAGGTACTTCTTTACCAAGGACAGCTACAATCGCACCACTTTCTCCTTTTTCATTAGCAGGAGTTGAAGTTCCGTGGGCGTTGACGTAAGCCACTTGCTCTGGAGAAATTTCTGCTTCTTCCAAAGCTAGTTTAATCGCCTTAATCGCTCCTTGACCTTCTGGATGAGGTGAAGTCATATGATAAGCATCACAGGTATTTCCATAACCAACTACTTCAGCCAAAATAGTTGCACCACGTTTTTCAGCATGTTCAAGGCTTTCAAGAACCAACATCCCTGAACCTTCTCCCATCACAAAACCATTACGGTCTTTGTCAAATGGGATAGAAGCACGAGTTGGATCCTCTGTAGTTGATAGGGCGGTCAAAGCTTGGAAACCAGCGATAGCAAAAGGAGTGATAGATGATTCTGATCCACCAACTAACATGACATCTTGGAAACCAAACTTGATAGAACGGAAGGCATCTCCAATGGCATCATTTGATGAGGCACAGGCTGTATTGATTGATTTACAGATACCATTTGCTCCGAAACGCATGGCAACATTTCCTGAAGCCATATTTGGCAAGGCTTTTGGAAGTGTCATTGGTTTAACACGTTTTGGACCTTTTTCATGAAGACGGATAACCTGATCTTCGATTTCTTTAATTCCCCCAATACCAGAAGCCACGATGACACCAAAGCGATCCTTATCAATTGCTTCTACATCAAGATTTGCATTCGTCACTGCTTCTTGAGCCGCATACAAGGCATACAAAGAATAGTTGTCAAAACGGTTGGTATCTTTTTTAACAAAGTATTTATCAAATGGGAAATCTTGGACTTCTGCTGCATTGTGCACAGCAAATTCGCTGTGGTCAAATTTAGTGATTTCTCCAATTCCAATTTTTCCAGTTTGCAAACTGTTCCAAAATTCTTCTGGAGTATTTCCGATAGGAGAGGTCAATCCGTAACCTGTTACTACAACTCGATTTAGTTTCATCTGTCTTACCTATATCTTTCCTTATTTTTTACATGCTAAGTCCGCCATCAACAGCGAGAACTTGTCCAGTCAAATAATCCTGTCCAGCCAGGAACACTGTAGCATCTGCGATATGTTCTGCTTGACCAAAATGTTTCATTGGGATTTGGGCCAATGTCGCTTCCTTGACCTTATCAGATAAAACAGCAGTCATATCTGACTCAATCATCCCTGGTGCAAGAGCATTTACGCGTACGTTGCGATTGGCAACTTCACGTGCAACTGACTTGGTAAAACCAATCAAGCCTGCTTTAGAAGCTGCATAGTTGGCTTGTCCGATATTTCCCATCAAACCGACCACACTAGACATGTTGATAATCGCACCTTCACGTGCCTTGATCATCTGTTTCAAGACTGCTTGCGTCATGTTGAAGGCACCTGTCAAGTTAATTTTAATCACTTTTTCAAAGTCTTCTTCGGTCATCTTGAGCATAAGCGTATCTTGAGTAATCCCAGCATTGTTGACCAAGACATCGACAGAACCGAGTTCTGCAATCGCTTGATCTATCATACGCTTGGCGTCTGCAAAGTCTGAAACATCACCTGAGATCGGTACTACTTTGACGCCGTAATTTGAAAACTCAGCCAGCAATTCTTCTGAGATTGCTCCGCGACTATTCAAAACTACATTAGCGCCTAGTTGGGCAAATTTGTGAGCAATGGCAAGTCCGATACCACGACTTGAACCTGTTACAAAGACATTTTTGTTTGTAAGTTGCATTCTATCTCTCCTGTTTCCTGTTGTATTTTGTGGGAGAAGGGATCATTAGTTTCCTAACAAAGCATCCAAGCTTGCTTGGTCTTCAACGTTAGCTAGCTGAGCTGTTTTATCGATTTTTTTGACAAAGCCTGATAGGACCTTGCCAGGACCAATTTCAATAAAGTTGGTTACCCCAGCATCCTGCATCACAGCAATACTTTCATAAAAACGAACAGGTTCTTTGACCTGACGCGTCAAAAGCTCTTGGATTCGATCTTTTTCCATAACAGCAGCTTTCGTATTGCCGACTAGTGGGCAAGTAAAGTCAGAGAAACTTACTCCCTCAAGAGCTTCAGCTAGTTGCTGACTGGCTGGCTCAAGAAGGGCTGTATGGAAAGGACCCGATACATTTAAAGGAATCAATCGTTTTGCTCCTGCTTCCTGCAAGAGTTCAACTGCGTGGTCAACCGCAGCCACCTCACCACCGATAACGATTTGGCTTGGGGTGTTGTAGTTGGCTGGAGTCACTACTCCAACGTTAGAGGCTGTTTCACAAGCTTCCTCAATCACTTCAACCGGAGTATTAAGAACGGCAACCATCTTCCCAGAGCCTGCAGGTGCAGCCTCTTCCATATAAGCACCACGTTTAGCAACCAAGGCAACTGCATCCTCAAAGTCCAAGGCACCACTTGCTACAAGAGCAGAATATTCCCCGAGGGACAATCCTGCTACCATATCCGGCTGGTATCCCTTTTCTTTCAATAGTCGGTAAATAGCTACCGAAGTCGCTAAAATAGCTGGTTGCGTATAGCGAGTCTGGTTTAACTTGGTTTCTTCCTTATCAATCAAGTCACGAAGGTCATAACCCAAAACCTGACTGGCTTGGTCAATTGTTTCCTTGACGATAGGGTAACGATCATAGAGATCACGCCCCATTCCTAGATACTGAGCACCTTGACCTGCAAATAGAAAGGCTGTTTTAGTCATTTCTTACAACTCCTGCCCAACGAGAGGCTTCTTCTTGAATTTTTTTGGCTGCGCCATAGTATAGATCTTTTAGGATTTCTTCGACAGTTTCCTCTTTAGATACCAAACCAGCGATCTGACCTGCCATGACAGATCCACCTTCTACATCTCCATGAACAACGGCTTTAGCAAGAGCACCAGCTCCCATTTGTTCAAAGATTTCTAAATCTGGATTTTCTTGTTTAAAGGCATCTTTTTCAGCCTGCTCAAAGTCACGTGTCAACTGATTTTTAATGGCACGAACCGCATGTCCAAAGTGTTGAGCGGAAATAGTCGTATCAATATCACGCGCTTTTAAGATCTTTTCCTTGTATTTTGGATGGGCGTTAGATTCCTTAGCTACTACGAAACGCGTACCAACTTGAACGGCCTCAGCTCCAAGCATAAAGCCTGCAGCGACACCTTCACCGTCCGCAATTCCTCCAGCTGCGATAACTGGAATTGAAACAGCCGCAGCAACTTGGCGAACCAAGGTCATCGTTGTTAATTTACCAATATGTCCACCGGCTTCCATTCCCTCTGCAATAACTGCATCTGCACCAATTTTTTCCATGCGTTTTGCCAAAGCAACACTTGGAACAACAGGAATAACTGTAATTCCTGCATCATGGAAACGAGTCATGTATTTACTTGGATTTCCTGCACCAGTTGTCACTACCTTGACACCTTCTTCAATCACGAGGTCAACGATGTCTTCTACAAAAGGTGACAAGAGCATGATGTTGACACCAAAAGGTTTGTCCGTAAGTGATTTGATTTTATCGATATTAGCCTTTACGACCTCTTTCGGTGCATTCCCACCACCGATGATCCCTAGACCACCAGCTTTTGATACTGCACCAGCCAAGTCACCATCCGCAACCCAGGCCATTCCTCCTTGAAAAATAGGATAATCAATGTTCAATAATTCTGTAATACGTGTTTTCATAGTGCCTCCATCATTCCTTGCTTACGTAATAGTTCGATGAGTTTATCATTTGAGTTTCAAACTATTACCTAAACAAGAGGGAGTGGGTTTCCCCTACTCCTTCTAGTAATATGTTAATTATTTTGTTTGCTCTTCAACGTAGGCAACCAAGTCACCAACTGTTTTCAAGTTATCTTCTGCTTCGATTTGGATATCGAAAGCATCTTCGATTTCAGAGATTACTTGGAACAAGTCCAATGAATCTGCATCCAAATCATCAAAAGTAGATTCAAGTGTTACTTCTGATGCGTCTTTCCCAAGTTCTTCAACGATAATTTCTTGTACTTTTTCAAATACTGCCATGATAGGACTCCTTTAAAATATAAAAAATTTATAACTATGTGTTTACCACATGATTACCTAGATTGTAAGAATGAGTGTGCCCCATGTCAAACCTCCACCGAAGCCTGATAGGAGAATCGTCTGGCTACCATCTAAACGAATCATGCCATTCTCCACACACTCTGAGAGCAAAATCGGGATACTTGCTGCACTGGTATTTCCATACTCCATCATATTGGCAGGAAGTTTGTCTCGGTCTACGCCGATCTTCTTAGCCATCTTATCCAAAATGCGGATATTTGCCTGATGAAGCAAGAGATAATCCAATTCTGAAGCTGCGATTGGACCATTTTCAATGGTTTCTTTGATCGATTTAGCAACATCACGATTTGCAAAATCAAAAACTGCTCGTCCATCCATTTTCAAAAAAGCAGGAACTGCTTCTTGATCCGAGAAAGGAGAAGCCAAAGCCGTTTGACCATAGGTCAAACACTCGCTCCGAGAGCCATCTGTATAGAGACTTTCCACAAGGAAGTGCCGTGTTTCGCTCGCTTCCAAGAGAACCCCACCAGCTCCATCCCCAAAGAGAACAGCTGTTGAACGATCTGACCAATCAACTGCCTTGGATAAGGTCTCAGCCCCGATAACAATCCCTTTTTTGAACTGTCCAGAACTTAAAAACTTTTCTGCAGTTGAGAGAGCGAATACAAAGCCACTGCAAGCTGCTGTCAAATCAAAGGCGAAAGCTCTATGCGCTCCGATATTTGCCTGAACTCGAGCTGCTGTGGAAGGCATCATCGAGTCTGGGGTAATCGTTGCTACAATGATAAAATCAATCTGATCTGCTGTTAAGCTCCCTTTAGCTAACAAGCTCTTAGCTACTTCTGTCGCTAAATCACTTGTAGACTCTGTTTTTGAGATATGTCTCTGTTTAATTCCTGTCCGACTTGAAATCCACTCATCGCTTGTGTCCATGATTTGGGCTAAGTCATGATTAGTGACCACTTGCTCTGGAACATAATGAGCAACCTGGCTTATTTTTGCAAAAGCCATTATTTCAAATCCTCCAAAAATTGATAAAGGTTCGTTAAACCTCTGCCCATGACCTCTTTTTCCTCAGGGCTCATGCCATCGATGATTTTTTCGACCATAGCCTTGTGGAACCGTTTATGAAGGCGGTGAACCAAACGACCTTGCTTTGTCAAATGCAGATAGACCACTCGACGGTCTTGGTCAGAACGAATACGCTCAATATAACCTTTTCTCTCCAGGTTATTCAAACTCGTCGTCACTGTCCCAAGAGTTACCATCAGTTCTTTTGAAACCTTACTTGGCGTTGCCTCCGGGAACTTCCCAATCACATCGATCGTGTGCATTTCTTTGATGGAGATGTCTTTGAATCGACTACCTCGTAAGCTAACCTCCTCGATCACAAGGACGTTATTAAAAATAGATGTTAGATAATCATTTACTTGTTGGTAGTCCAAACTTTTTCCCTCCCCCTCAAAAAGCTTTTACAATCAAAACATTTGATAAAAGAAGTATAACAAACTTCAAAAAATTATGCAAGTATTTTTTATTTTCCTGAAAATTTTGGTCTTCTTCTTTCAGAATGTGCTCGAACCCCTTCTTTAAAATCTTCAGTTAAAGATAACGATTCTTGTAGTTTCAATTCTAATTCAGCATAATTCTGCCAATCCTTGAATTGACTTTCCCAAACTAACTTTTTAATGGCTGCGTATGAGTTTGCTGAACCTCTTCTTAATTTTTTCAGAACTTGTTCTCTTGTTTTTTCTAATTTGTCAACTTCACAAACACGGTATACCACGCCCCATTCTAGCGCTTTTTCAGCAGTTAAGGCTTCTCCTGTCATGGCAAGTTGTGCAGCCCGTGTTACCCCGATGCTACGACTCAAGAGATGAATCCCACCAGCGTCTGGCGCCAATCCCACTCCGACAAAGGCTTGGATAAATTTTGCCTTGTCAGTCGCTAAACAGAAATCAACTGCTACTGCCATATTTGCTGCAGCACCAGCAACCGCTCCATCTACCTCCATCAAAACAGGTTTAGGAATTTGCTTGATTTTAAAAGAAATTGTATTGACTAATTCTGCAATCTTATTCAAAGAAGGGATATCATCTTCGTCTACTGCTCGTTTCATCTCAACCAAGTCTCCCCCAACTGAAAAGACCTTCCCATTAGCATTAATCAAGATGAACTGCACAGCTTGATCCTGCTCTGCTAGAGTCAAAGCTTCTAAAATCTCCTCACACATTGGGATATGGAAACCATTTGCCACTTCGGGACGATTCAAAGTGATGATAGCAAGATCATCTACGATCTGATATAAGATATGATTCATAGCTTCTCCTTTTCTTTTGTAAGGCAATAAAATTGTTTTATCATCAAATTATACCTTTTTTTGGATAAAGAGGCAAGAAAAAACTAAAGGAAAGTGTCTCAGCTGATTATTTACCCATCATTTATGAGTGTGAGTAAAATTTGACACCCTTACTTTTAAACGGTTATCACTTTTCAGAATAAGTTAGTGTTTTCTTCTATTATAATAGGAAGTTATTTTCTTCATTGAAAAATGCCCCTCTTTCTGCTATAATCGTATAAAATACTTACTTGAGGAGTCCTTATGAAGGTTGTAAAATTTGGAGGAAGCTCGCTTGCCTCTGCTGGTCAGTTAGAAAAAGTTTTAAACATCGTTAAAAGTGATAAAGAGCGCCGTTTTGTAGTCGTTTCTGCACCCGGCAAACGCAATGCTGAAGATACCAAGGTAACCGATGCCTTGATCAAATACTATCGCGACTATGTGGCTGGAAATGACATCAGTGCTAGCCAAAGCTGGATCATTGACCGTTATGCCGCTATGGTTAGTGAACTAGGGTTAAAACCTGCTGTTTTAGAAAAAATCTCTAAAAGTATTCGGGCCTTGGCAACTCTTCCTATAGAGGACAATGAATTTCTCTATGATACCTTCCTAGCGGCTGGAGAAAATAACAATGCCAAATTGATTGCAGCCTACTTTAACCAAAACGGTATCGATGCACGCTATGTTCACCCAAGAGAAGCTGGGATCGTTGTCACAAGTGAACCTGGAAACGCACGTATCATTCCATCTAGTTATGATAAGATTGAAGGCTTGGCTGATAGCAACGAAGTCCTTGTCATCCCTGGTTTCTTTGGTGTGACTAAGGAAAATCAAATCTGTACTTTTTCACGTGGAGGTTCAGATATCACAGGTTCTATCATTGCAGCAGGTGTTAAGGCTGATCTCTATGAGAACTTTACAGACGTAGATGGTATCTTTGCTGCCCATCCTGGTATTATCCACCAACCACATTCCATTCCTGAATTAACCTACCGTGAAATGCGTGAGTTGGCTTACGCTGGATTTTCAGTCCTTCATGACGAAGCTCTTCTACCCGCTTACCGCGGAAAAATTCCTCTTGTCATCAAGAATACCAACAACCCTGATCACCCAGGAACACGCATTGTTTTAGAACACAGTAGTGATAAATTCCCAGTAGTAGGGATTGCAGGTGACTCAGGATTCGTCAGCATCAACATGTCAAAATACCTCATGAACCGTGAAGTAGGGTTTGGTCGCAAGGTTCTTCAAATCCTTGAGGACCTCAATATCGGTTGGGAACACATGCCTACAGGTATCGACGATCTTTCAATCATCCTCCGCTCCCGTGAATTGACTCCTATCAAAGAAGAAGAAATTCTACGTCAACTCGTTCAAAAGGCTGAAGTGGACCATGCGGAGATTGAGCATGACCTTTCTATCATCATGATTGTAGGGGAAAAAATGAAGAGCCATATCGGGGTGACTGCTACTGCAACACGTGCTTTGTCTGAGAATAAAATCAACATCCAGATGATGTCCCAAGGTTCAAGTGAAGTTTCCATCATGTTTGTTGTCAATAAAGACCAAGAAAAGGCAGCTATCAAGGCTCTCTACCATGCCTTTTTCGATGAAAGTAAGGAAGACTAATCATGGCCCAATCTCTCAATAAAGTCATTGACCTCCAAACTACTGGAACATCTTACCTCTCTATCTCGGGAAAGGTTGGAAAATTTCTAGTCGGAGACCAAGCCTTGGAGTTTTATCCTGATGTCAATGTCGAACAATATATCCAAATCCCCTGGTCTAGTGTCAATCAAATCGGAGCCAACGTAAGTGGTCGCAAGATCAGCCGCCACTTTGAAGTCTTTACTGACCAAGGAAAATTCCTCTTTGCTTCAAAAGACTCTGGGGCTATCCTCAAAATTGCTCGGGAAAAACTAGGAAACGACAAGGTCGTGAAACTTCCGACTCTACTCCAGACCATTGGACAAAAACTTAAAAATCTATTTGCAAAAAAGTAAAAACTTTAGTATAATCATAGCAACGGATAAGTAGGTTATCCTCTTCTTTCAGAAAGTCTGCGGATGCTGCGAGCAGATAGGAGGGATAGGTGAAATTCTACCGTTGTTTACAATTACATACACAATCAAGTGCACACCTGTGAAGTTGGATGGAACCGTGGCCCTGCCACTCCAACGCTTTGTCAGGTGTGCTTTTTTCATATAAAGGAGGACTTATGTTAGATATCAAACGAATTCGTACAGATTTTGATGCTGTCGCAGAAAAATTGGCTACACGTGGTGTAGATGCTGCTGTCTTAAATGAGATGAAAGAAATCGATGCTAAACGTCGCGACATCTTGGTCAAGGTTGAAACTCTCAAAGCAGAACGTAACACAGTTTCTGCTGAGATTGCCCAAGCCAAGCGCAACAAGGAAAATGCCGATGACAAGATTGCTGCGATGCAAACCCTATCTGCTGAAGTCAAAGCCTTGGATGCTGAGTTGGCAGACATCGATGCTAAATTGACAGAATTTACCACTACTCTTCCAAACATCCCTGCCGACAGCGTTCCTGTTGGGGCTGACGAAGATGACAATGTGGAAGTTCGCCGTTGGGGGACTCCGCGCGAGTTTGACTTTGAACCAAAAGCTCACTGGGATCTTGGTGAAGACTTGGGTATCCTTGACTGGGAACGCGGTGGTAAGGTAACGGGCGCTCGTTTCCTCTTCTATAAAGGACTTGGGGCTCGTTTGGAACGCGCTATCTACAACTTCATGTTGGATGAGCATGGTAAAGAAGGCTATACGGAAGTTATCACACCTTACATGGTTAACCATGACTCTATGTTTGGTACTGGGCAATATCCAAAATTCAAGGAAGACACTTTTGAATTGAAAGACACTAATTATGTCCTCATTCCTACAGCTGAAGTGCCTCTTACAAACTACTACCGTGATGAAATCCTTGACGGTAAAGACCTACCAATCTACTTCACTGCTATGAGTCCATCATTCCGTTCTGAAGCGGGTTCTGCTGGTCGTGATACACGTGGCTTGATCCGTCTGCACCAATTCCACAAGGTTGAAATGGTCAAATTTGCAAAACCAGAAGAATCTTATGAAGAATTAGAAAAAATGACAGCCAACGCTGAAAACATTCTTCAAAAACTCAATCTTCCGTACCGTGTCGTTGCCCTCTCTACTGGGGATATGGGCTTCTCAGCTTCCAAGACTTACGACTTGGAAGTTTGGATTCCAGCGCAAAATACCTACCGTGAAATCTCAAGCTGTTCAAATACAGAAGATTTCCAAGCCCGTCGTGCTCAAATTCGCTACCGTGATGAAGCAGATGGTAAAGTTAAACTTCTTCACACCTTGAATGGTTCTGGACTTGCAGTTGGGCGTACAGTGGCTGCTATTCTTGAAAACTACCAAAATGCAGATGGTTCTGTAACCATTCCAGAAGCTCTTCGTCCATACATGGGTGGAGCTGAAGTTATCAAACCATAAAAAACAAGGCCTAGCTAGAATATAGCTAGACCTTTTTTCGTAACCAAATCAGATAAGAAGCTAAGACAAAGAGTAAAATAGATAGACAAATGAAGATTTCAGCCAGTACCAGATAATCTAAAAAAGGGAGTTTCAAAAGCCCCTGAGCCATCTTGAGCGAAGTAGCTGTGATAATGGTTGGGAAGGTGAGGGCTGAGAAGGCTGGTTGAAAGCCTTGTTTTAAAATATTGGGCAGGCGAGTTAAAACAAAGAAAAAGAAGGACTGAGATGCCAAAATCATGACAATCAAGAGCCAAGTCGGTAGGCCTGCTCCTCCAACTCGAACTAGAGAAGCTAAGAGTAGGGAAAAGGGAGCACAGTAGATTCCTTCCTGTCCAAGCAAGGCTAGTGGGAGTGGAGATTTCTTTAAATCGCTATAAATAAGCGGATAGAGATAGAAGGTCAAGACAAAACCAAAACTCAAGGTTGCATAGGCAATCTCGATAATGCCTACCAGAGGATAGGTCAAGGCTGCTACTGCTATTCCCACATAGAGTACCGTCCAACTTGGAGTCGCATTGACCCTCCGACCAGGACAGGCAAATTTGATGGTAAAAGTAGCAATCAAAGCTAAATCCAAGAGAAATGAAAACCACCAGATTCCTTGTGCTACCAAAGGAAGAACAGGGAATACGCGAAAGACATAGGTCGATAAAATCATCCCGGCCATGGGAAAGGTAGCCATGCCAGATAAGAGAGGGGCTTTGGTCAATTCTCGCTTGGTTTCAGACCAATTAAAAAGATGAAGAATCAGAAAGAAAAGCCACAAAACTAATCCAGTCAGACTCAATAAATGCGACAGAACTGGCCAAGTATCTGCAATCAGATTTCCTGCACCTGCTAGACCTAATAAACAGCCAGAAAATACCAAGGGGAGCTTTTTCATCCGAGCCTCCAATAATCATGTTATTATTAGTATAGCATAAAAGCGCTTAAATGAGGACTTAAAAAACGAAGTTAGAAATTCAAACTTCGTTTTTATTCTACTATTTTTTAACTCGTTGCTAAGATATGGCGCAACTGAACAGCGCTTGGAGAGACAATCGGAAGAAAGGCTCCTTCATTCCAACGACGAATAAAACCAGATGTTGATTTGCTAAAGTAGCCTCTACCTCCACCAGCTTGCAACTCTAACAGAAGACTTTGAGCAACCACATCCACAATGTCTATTCTTAACTGAAAGAGTTCACGCGGATTGGTAACGAAATAGGACCGGTCAGACAATCCCTGATAAAGAGCTTGCCGAATAGCATCTAACTGCTCTACCTGGTATTGCCATTCATCTGTTAATACTCTTCGTTTCCCCAATTCTTTTTCTACTTCTGATAGGGAGCGTTCAGCTAATCCAAAGGCTAAACCAAATTGGTAACCTAAAAATGCGGGACGATTTTGAGTTAAAAATTCTTTAGCATTCTTAGATAGAATCCACTCTTCTTTTAAAGGAACCCGATTAAAGGTCAAAGCAGCCGTATTTCCTCCCTGAAGAGAAACGAATTCTAAGTCTTCCGAACGACTAAAATTCTCTGCATCTGATGGCACAGCCACCACATAACTTTTACTTGGATCATCAGCAAAACCTGCTACAAAAATGGTTAAGAATCGATTTCTACGGGCATTGGTTACCCATGGCAGTCGCCCTTTTAGATAAAATTGTCCATTTTCTTCGACGATATAAACATTCAGCTCTTCTAAATCAGATAAATACTTGACAGCATTAGACAGAGCAGTTGCGCCTGCATATTCACCAGACAAGAGTTTTTCCAGATAGTTTTCTTTCAAATAGGAATTATCTGATTGGAGAATATTGTCAATTAGGGTACGTTGTCCCCAGGAAATAAAGGAGGCCGTCAAGGAATGTTGAGCGAGCTCTGCTAGGATATCAATGACATCTTGATCACTTCCGGCTGTACCGCCGAGAGATTCTAGAACACCTACACGAAAAGCTCCTTCTGCTGCAATCCTTTCAATCAGTTGCTCTCCAGCCTCACAAGACTGTTTATCAATTTCATCAGCATGCTGGTCTAGCCAGCTCAAAAACTCTTCGGGAAAAAATCCCATACTCTTCCCTCCTCTTAAGCATAGGGTTGTAATTCTGGGTTAATAGGCGTATTGGCTAGGTTGTTGGCATAGTTGCAGAGGCTGGCAAGACTAACACCCAGAACCACGTCCAAGGCATTTTGTTGCGTGTAGCCAGCTTCCAAAAATTCAGCCAAGGCTTCATCTCCTACACGCCCTTTGGTATTGATGACCGCCAAGGTAAACTTAGCTAGAGTATCTAGTTTTGGATCTGTTTCAATCGGAGTGCGGTTGCGAAGGGCTTGGAGAAGATCATCATTCATCTGGATTTGTTTGATTGAAAAGGCAGTATGTCCAGCCACGCAGAAAGCGCAGCCATTGGTTACGGCTGCCGTGATTTGCACTACTTCACGCTCTACTGGTGTTAAGCTATTGCGACGGTTGATGGCTCCGACAGTTCGGTAGGCTTCAAGCGCGGTAGGAGCGTTGGCCAAGAGACCGATTAGGTTGGGAATATAGCCATTGTTATCTTTTTGTACTGTTTCAAGAACTTCTTTCACTTCTGCTGGTGCTGATTCTACTGTGTGGATGGTAAATGTTGTCATAAGAAACCTCTTTTCATTTTATTGTCATTTAGTCTATCATAGAATTTCCCCCTTGGATAATATATATTTTCAATCGCCTTGATAGGAAATGTCTATGAAATGAAAAAATCACACTAAAAGTGTGATTGGGTTAGTGTTTAAAATACTTTTTAGTCTCAGCAATGACGACTGGCGACAAGACTAAGAGGGCAATCAAGTTTGGTAAAGCCATCAAGGCATTGACGATATCTGCGATAATCCAGACCATATCCAACTCGATAAATCCTCCCATCAAGACCATGACTACAAAGACTACACGGTAAAGCCAGATAAAACGAACACCAAAGAGAAACTCAAAACAGCGTTCTCCGTAGTAGTTCCATCCGAGAATCGTCGTAAAGGCAAAGAGTACAAGGAAGATGGTCAAGAGGGCAGGTCCAAAGTGTGAAAAAACTGTTGAAAAGGCTGACTGGGTCAAGGCAACTCCATTCAAATCACCGCTCCAAACTCCAGTTACCAAGATGGTCAAACCTGTCAGAGTACAGATAATCAACGTATCAATAAAGGTTCCTGTCATGGAAATCAAGCCTTGCTCTACTGGTTCGTTTGTCTTAGCCGCAGCTGCTGCAATGGGAGCTGAACCAAGACCAGATTCGTTCGAAAAGACTCCTCGCGCCACACCATTCTGGATAGCCATCCGAATGCTGGCACCTGCAAAACCACCTACCGCAGCAACTGGACTAAAGGCTGAAGTAAAGATGAGAACAAGTGTAGCTGGGACTTTCTCGATATTAAAGAGAATAACTGTAAGAGTTCCTAAAATATAGACAATAGCCATAAAAGGAACCACTGCTGTCGAAACTTTTGATATGGATTTGAGGCCACCAAAGACAGCAATCCCTACAAAAATGGATAAAATCAGAGCCGTGATAGCTGGATTAACTTGGGCTGTATTTTGAATGGATTCTGTAATCGAATTGACTTGGGTAAAGGTACCAATCCCTAGGAGGGCTACCAATACACCCGCTAGGGCAAAGAAGATAGCAAGTGGACGCCACTTTTCTCCCATCCCCAAAAGGATGTAATGCATGGGTCCTCCAGCTACAGCTCCATTTGCATCCTTAGTACGGTATTTGATGGCCAGCAAGCCTTCGGCATACTTGGTCGCCATCCCAAAGAAGGCTGCCATCCACATCCAAAAGAGGGCCCCTGGTCCACCAACCTTAATGGCTGTCGCGACCCCGATGATATTTCCCGTACCAACTGTGGCTGCTAGAGCCGTACAGAGAGCAGCAAAGCTCGACACATCGCCATGCCCCTTATCCTTGGTAAAGATCAACTGAAAGGCTTTAGGGAGACGAGCCACCTGCAAAAGGCCTAGTCGGATGGTCAAATAGATACCCGTTCCGACCAATAAGATCAAGAGGGGAGGCCCCCAAACGAAAGCATCAAGCTCTTTAAGCAATTCTAACATATCCTACTCCTATCTTTCAACCCCAAAAGAAAGAGCACATGCAAGATACATGTACTCTGGAATGCTTAGATAAATGCCAAAAAGTGGTCTATCCTAGCTCTGTCCTTTTACCTGAGAGTTTGAGCAGTTGCCTGCCTTGCCCCTTCGGTGCCTTCACGGTCTCTCCAGAGTTCCGTCCATTTACAGTCATGGAAAACAAACCTTTCTCCACTTCTATTAAACTTCATTCGGTGTTGGTATTCTATTTTTTATTATTTTACAAGAAAAGTTAGCCTTTGTCAATATATTCTATGAAAATTTTTGACCTTTCATTTCTTTTTTCAGAAAGGTTGACTCCTTCTTCTCTCTATCCTTTAAAGGTCACAATGGTAGCGCCACTGCCTCCAGCATTTTGTGGAGCATAGCCGAAACTCTTGACATGCTTGTTTCTTTGCAGGTATTTGGTGACGCCCTCACGGATGACTCCTGTTCCGATACCATGGATAATGTCGACCTGCGCCATGTTATTAAGCAGGGCTTGGTCGATAAAGGCGTCCAGCTCATTCATAGCTTCTTCGTACCGTTTGCCTCGGAGATCCAGTCTGGCTTGCGGACCACGACCAGAAGCACGTTTGACGACATTGACTTGTTTTTTCTTGACTGGGGCTTCTTGCTGAGCCTGAACAAGATCAAATTCTTTCTCTTCCAAGGTCATCTTGATCAAACCAACTTGGGCTTCCCAACGGCCATCCTTGAGCTGATTGGTCAATGTTCCACGTTGGCCATAACTGAGAACCACGATATCATCCCCAACCTTTGGAGCTCGTTTTTTCTTGGCTTTTTGAAGGACCTTGTTTTTAGACAAGTCGACTTTTTCAGGAGCCAGTTTTTTCAGCTCAGCCTTGGCCTCAATGATTTCGTGGGGTTTGAGTTGAGACTTACTGTGGAGGTTTTTCAGGATTTGGTCACTCTCACTTAGCGCTAGTTCCACAATCTCAGCAGCTTGTTCACGCGCCTTGTTAAGCTCAGTTTCTTTTTCACGGTTGAGTTCGTTGTAGAGTTTTTTGAGTGCTCGATTCATCTTGAGATTTTCTTGCTCCACCTCACGGATATTGTCCAAGCGTTTACGGCTTTCAAGTGTTTGCTCTTCCAATTGTTCAATGATACGGTTGACATCATTATCTTGATTAACCTGCTGGCTGGCATCTCCTACGATGACATCTGACAAGCCCAGGCGTTTGGCAATTTCAAAGGCATTGCTTCGACCAGGAACTCCCTGCATAAAGCGATAGGTCGGACGCAGGCTGGCTGTGTCAAACTCCATGCTGGCATTTTGCACAAAGGCTGTCTCAATACCATAAGCCTTGAGTTCTGGATAGTGGGTCGTCGCCATAGTCTTGACCTGACGCAGACGAAGATCCTCCAGAATAGCCATAGCAAGCGCTGCTCCTTCCTGCGGATCGGTACCTGCCCCAAGCTCATCTAGTAACAAGAGCGAGTGCTGGTTGACCTTGCCAAGAATATCTACGATATTGGTCATGTGGCTAGAGAAGGTAGACAAGCTTTGTTCGATAGACTGCTCATCCCCAATATCTGCGAAGATTTCCTCAAAAACACCGACACGGCTTCCCTTGTCAGCTAGAATGGGCAATCCAGATTGGGCCATGAGTTGAGTCAAGCCTAGGGTTTTGAGCATGATGGTCTTCCCACCAGTATTGGGACCTGTAATGACAATAGCTGTTAATTCCTTACCAAATTGTACATCGTTTGCCACTGCATTTTTGACCAAAGGATGGCGAACATGAAGAAGTTGAATCTCTTGATTCTCTGAAAGTTGGGGAACGACTGCTTGTCTTTCTTGAATGAAACGCACCTTGGCACGAATCAAGTCTAAATGGCCGATAATCCAAGCATCATTAGCAATCTCAGCAGCATGAGGACGAACCCGTTCCGATAGTTCCTGCAGGATGCGAATCATCTCATAGCGTTCGTCAGCTCGCAGACTAGCGATTTCTTCGCTCAGCTTGACCACCTCACGTGGCTCGATATAAACCGTATTACCACTGGCAGAGATGTCATGGACAACACCTGCAATCTTATTGCGATAGGTGTTCTTTACTGGTAAAACTTGACGGCCATTTCTGCTAGCGATTATACCTTCCGTCAACATCTGCGCTTTTTGCTTGAGTAAGTCTTGCAAGACATCTCGAACTTGACTCTCGCTATCATGGATTTTCCGACGGATACGTGCTAGTTCTTCGCTGGCAAAATTCTCGATAAATCCTGCATCATTTAGAGCTTGGAGACTTCCTTGCAAGTGTGGAAACTCATGCAGTTTCTCAAACCATCTCGCCAACTGCTCCAAGCGTACGTTTTCTAGATTGTCGTAAAAACTTTGCAACTCTCTGCTAGCAAGCAAGACTCGTTTGAGAAGCAAGAACTCCTCAATATTGAGGTCCGCCCCCATCTCCAGACGCTTGCAGACAGCTGAAAGCTCACGTGTCGCTAGGATAGTAAAGTGAGGTTGCTCCACAAATAGGGCTTGCATTTCCTCCATCTCTGTAAAGGCTTGCTTGATCTTATCCACCTTAGCAGTTGGAGCCAAGCCTTTTAGCTCCTCTAGGCCTTGTTCTGTCAGGAGATGCGGTTCAAACAAGGTTTTGATTTTATTAAATTCTAAGGTTTCTAGTATTTTTGTATTCATATTTTTTCCTTGTATGCTGGTTTAAAAGATTATAGCAACTAGGTGTTTTGACCTAGTCGTCCAATCTGTAAACAAAGGGCTAGGAAAAATCCCGCCCTTTTTATCCGATTAAATTTGTCACCCAGAGTTGTTTGATAAGATTTGTCGTAAAAGGGACACTTTGGATGATGTGTTTGGCTACTGTACTTTTTTCGAGTGAATTTTGAATGACTGCCAGAGGTACTGTTGCAAGGATGGTCAGAGCCATTTGCAAGACAAATAAGGTTACCAATAGAGACAAAACGCCTGATCCGATACGCAACCATTTGACATCAAGCTTTTTAGTTGGAATCAAGTGCAGGAACAAACCGATAAAACGTCCGATAGTGTAGCAAATCCCAAAAACTAGAAGATAGGCTAGACCCGCATAAAAGACCTTGTCTAGATGAAACAGCTGGTCTGAAGGGAAGAAAAAGGTTCCCTGTCCTTCCTGAGGATTGGCATAAGGGACAAGCAAGTGGAAGTGGTCGCCCAGTGATTTATAAAACTGTCCCGCAACAAAGGCTGAAATCACTGCCACGAGGAAATAATAAACTTGCAGGACCAAACCTCTACGGTAGCCGATGTAAAAGCCCCAAGCCAGAACCAATAAGAGTAGGATTGAAATCATAGGGAGTCCTCAATCTTGCTCTGTTCTTGTTTGACAGCAATCAACTTGTGGCGGAGTTCTAACAACTCTTGCTCCTTGTCATCAAATTCAATCTCACGGTTGAGTTGTGTAGATAGACAATTGACCGCCAAAAGAAGCGCAATGGTTTCATCATCTGCCCCAGGCATTTGTTCTTTAATTGCTTGGTACTTTTCAGTCGCAACCTTGGCAATTTCCTCCATGAAGAGGTTGTCATGCTCGGTTGTCAAGGTTAATGTCTTTTTCCCGAATGTAAACTTATATCGATTTAGATTTGCCATAAAATTCACCTCACGATATTATACCAAATTTCGCTAACTTTGTCAGTTTTTACCAATTCTCCTGCTTTTGTGGTACAATAGAGACTATGGCAAGTATCACACTCACACCAAGTGAACAGGAAATTCAGAGCTTTTTAAGTCAGTATCAGAAGGCTCTCAGTCCTAGTAAAAATCCTTATATTCGCTATTTTTTTAGACTGCCTCAGGCAACAGTTTCCATCTATACTTCTGGAAAAGTCCTCCTGCAAGGCGAAGCTGCTGAGCAGTACGCCAGTTTCTTTGGCTATCAAGTTGTAGAGGAAACCAGTGGACAAGATTTTCCTATGATTGGGACCGATGAGGTGGGGAATGGTTCCTACTTTGGTGGGCTGGCTGTCGTGGCTTCCTTTGTGACACCGGACCAGCATGACTTCTTGCGAAAACTCGGCGTAGGGGATTCAAAAACCTTGACTGACCAAAAGATTCGTCAGATTGCCCCTATCCTCAAGGAAAAAATCCAGCATCAAGCACTCCTCCTTTCACCGAGCAAGTACAACGAAGTTATCGGAGAGCGTTACAATGCTGTTTCTGTAAAGGTTGCCCTTCACAATCAGGCTATCTTTCTCCTGCTTCAAAAAGGAGTCCAGCCAGAAAAAATCGTGATTGACGCTTTTACAAGTCCTAAAAACTATGACAAGTACTTGGCGCAAGAAGCCAACCGTTTTCCAAACAAAATTAGCTTAGAAGAAAAAGCCGAGGGCAAATACCTGGCTGTTGCGGTTAGCTCCATCATTGCGCGGGATCTCTTCCTCGAAAACTTGGAAAATCTAGGACGAGAACTGGGCTATCAACTGCCAAGTGGCGCTGGGACTGCATCAGATAAGGTTGCTAGCAAAATCCTTCAGGCCTATGGCATGAAGGGACTTCATTTCTGTGCCAAACTGCATTTTAAAAACACTGAAAAAGCAAAAAAACTTCTATAGAGGTAAACCATGAACTATTTAAAATCATTTATAAAAGAATGGGGAGTCATCTTCCTGGTTATCGCACTGGTAGGTCTTAGCCGCATCTTCCTTTGGAGCAATGTCCGTGTGGAAGGACATTCGATGGACCCTACCCTAGCCGACGGAGAAGTTCTCTTCGTTGTTAAACACCTCCCAATTGACCGCTTCGACATCGTGGTTGCGCATGAGGAAGACGGAAATAAAGACATTGTCAAAAGGGTTATCGGCATGCCTGGTGATACCATCCGCTACGAAAATGACAAACTCTTTATCAACGGTGAAGAAACGAATGAACCTTACCTAGCTGAATATCTCAACTTGTTCAAAACAGAAAAGTTGCAAAACACCTATACTGGCAAAGGATTTGAAGGCAATAAGGGAGTTTACTTTAGAGAACTTGCTCAAAAAGCACAAGCCTTTACGGTTGATGTCAATTCCAATACCAGCTTCAGCTTTACTGTCCCTCAAGGTGAGTACCTTCTCCTTGGTGACGATCGTCTAGTCTCTAGCGACAGCCGCCACGTTGGTACCTTTAAGGCCAGCGATATAAAAGGTGAAGCAAAATTCCGTTTCTGGCCACTTAACCGTATCGGAACATTTTAAGATAAGGAAGAGGCCGAGAATGCTAAGTCTCAGTCTCTTTTTCTATTGCGAGAGAAAACCTTAAAGTAATCTAGCTTTTCAAAGTGGCTAAGGGTCCAACTCTCACGAACTCATGTAAAGGAAACCTATGGAAGTTTATTTTTCAGGCACCATTGAACGGATTATTTTTGAAAATCCCAGTAATTTTTATCGCATTCTCCTCCTAGATATCGAAGATACGGACGCGGAGGACTTTGACGATTTTGAAATCATCGTTACAGGAACCATGGCGGACGTGATTGAAGGGGAAGACTACACTTTTTGGGGGCAAATCGTTCAGCACTCCAAGTATGGGGTACAGCTTCAGATCAACCGTTATGAACGCGCAAAACCAACTAGCAAGGGCCTCGTCAAGTACTTTTCTAGCAGTCATTTCAAGGGAATTGGTCTCAAAACGGCCCAAAAAATCGTTGATAGCTATGGTGACAATACCATTGATGAAATTCTGGAACATCCTGAAAAGCTAGAAGGCATCTCAGGACTCTCTGCCAAAAACCGTGAGGCTTTTGTTTCTACCCTTCGTCTCAACTATGGGACAGAAATGGTCTTGGCTAAACTTGCCAACTACGGCATTCCCAATAAACTGGCCTTTCAGATTCAAGACTTTTACAAGGAAGAAACGCTAGATATTGTCGAAAACTATCCCTACCAACTGGTTGAGGATATCAAGGGTTTGGGCTTTACCATTGCTGACCAATTAGCTGCCGAACTAGGCATCGAAAGTCAAGCTCCCGAGCGCTTCCGTGCTGGCCTTGTCCATAGTCTCTTTCAAGGTTGTATGGATACAGGCGATACCTATATGGAAGCCCGAGATTTGCTGGAACAAACCCTGACTCTTCTCGAATCTTCCCGTCCCGTGGAACTGGATCCCAGCCAAGTAGCTCAGGAATTATCTCATCTAATTGAAGAGGACAAGGTTCAGCAGATTGATACCAAAATCTTTGATAACAGCCTCTTTTTCGCTGAAGAAGGCATTCGCAGTCACTTAGTTCGTATCCTTGAAAAAGGAAAGCAGAAAAGTCAGGATTTGGAAACCATTCAAAAGCATATCTCCAGTGTTGAGGAAGAGCTTGGTATCCAGTACGATACCATTCAAAAACAGGCTATCTGCGACGCTATCCAGAACAAGGTCTTTATCCTAACAGGTGGACCTGGTACTGGTAAGACGACTGTTATCAATGGAATTATCGCTGTTTATGCACTTTTAGAAGGACTTGACCTCAGGAAGAAAAGCAATCTGCCGATTCTTCTAGCTGCTCCAACTGGTCGAGCGGCTCGGCGCATGAATGAATTGACAGGTTTGCCTAGCGCGACCATACACCGTCATTTGGGAATGACGGGTGACGATGATACCAGCCATCTGGAAGATTATCTGGATGCCGACTTTATCATCGTGGATGAGTTTTCTATGGTGGACACTTGGCTAGCTAACCAACTCTTCTCCAACATCTCTTCTAACAGTAAAATACTCATCGTGGGAGACAGTGACCAGTTGCCTTCTGTTAGTCCCGGACAAGTCCTTGCTGACCTGCTCCAGATACCCCTGATTCCGCAGACTTGTTTGGAACGGATTTACCGTCAGAGCGAAGAATCAACTATCGTTACCTTGGCGAGTCAGATTCGACAAGGCATCTTGCCAGCTGACTTTACCCAGAAAAAAGCTGACCGTTCCTACTTTGAAATCGCTAGTGGCCATATCCCAGCTACCATTGAGAAAATCCTCGGCGCTGCCCTCAGAAGTGGCATTCCGGCTCGCGATATTCAGGTGCTAGCGCCTATGTATCGAGGAACTGCTGGTATTGACGCCATCAACCAACTCATGCAAGACCTGCTCAATCCTCAGCAAAAGGGGCAAGTTAGCTTTGAAGCAACTCAGTGTCACTATCGAACAGGGGACAAGGTTATTCACCTAGTCAACGACGCTGAAGTCAATGTCTTTAATGGGGACCTAGGCTACATCACAGACCTAATTCCTGGTAAATACACCGAGTCCAAACAAGACGAGATTGTCATTGATTTTGATGGCAATGAAGTCGTCTACTCACGTAATGAATGGTACAAGATTCGACTAGCCTACGCCATGAGTATTCATAAGTCTCAGGGAAGTGAGTTTCCTGTTGTCATCCTGCCCATCACCAGTGCTAGCAAGCGCATGCTGGAGCGAAATCTCATCTACACAGCTATCACACGGGCCAAGAGCAAGCTCATCCTTCTCGGTGAATTACAGGCCTTTGACTATGCAGTCAAGCATATCGGGACTGCTCGCAAGACCTATCTGATTGAGCGTTTCAGTGATTTAATTGAAACTAATATTGAAAAAAGTAAACAAGCCTTCTCTGAAACTGCCACACCAAGTGACTCTGAACAATCCTACATCCTCACCGAAGAAAACTGGTCTAGTATTCCAGCCATGATTGGGATTACAGATGCGGACTTAAAAGAGATTTTTGGAAAATAGTGCATCAGAAAACCCACCTAGTCAGGTGGGCTTTTTCTCTTTTAAGATTATTTTACTGTTGCAGTGCTTGTGATCAATTCAATAGCTTTTTTGATAGTGATATCGTGTTTCAACATGTCAGCTGAAAGCAAGTTTTGTACTTGTGCAACTTCCATGTTGTAGTCTGCTGCCAATTGCTCGATTTCTTTTTGGATTTCTTCTTCTGAAGCGTCAAATCCTTCAGCTTTGGCAACTGCTTCGATAACAAGGTTAGTCTTCGTACGTGACTCAGCTTCTGCTTCGTATTGTTTGTGAAGGTCTTCTTGAGTAGTTCCTGTGATTTGGAAGTACATGTCAGGGTTGATACCTTGACGTTGCAAGTTTCCAAGGAATTCATTTACTGAACGGTGAACTTCTTCGTGGATCATTTCTTCTGGAAGTTCTACGATTTCAGCGTTTTCTACAGCTTTATCAATTGCTGCGCCTTCAACGGCGTCTTTGTATGCTTCTTCTTTCGCAGCAGTCAATTCTTTGCGGTATTTTTCTTTCAATTCGTCAAGAGTTTCCACTTCTTCGTCGATGTCTTTTGCAAGTTCATCATCAAGAGCTGGAACTTCTTTTGCTTTTACTTCGTGGATAGTTGTCACGAATTTAGCTTCTTTACCTGCAAGGTCCTCTGCTTGGTAGTCTTCTGGGAATGTTACAACTACATCAACAGTGTCGCCAGCTGAGTGTCCAATCAATTGGTCTTCAAAACCAGGGATAAATTGACCTGATCCAAGTCCAAGTGAGAAGTTTTCACCTTTTCCACCGTCAAATTCAACACCGTCGATAGAACCAACGAAGTCAATCACAACAGTGTCGCCATTTTCAGCAGCGCCTTCTTTGATAACCAATTCAGCCAAGTTGTTGCGTTCGCGTTCGATACGTTCTTCAACGTCAGCGTCTGTCACTTCTTTTTCTACATCCACTGATACTTCAAGGTTTTTGTAGTCACCCAATTTTACTTCAGGTTTTGTCACGACTTCAGCTGTGATAACCCAGTCTTGACCTTTTTCCATTGAAGTCACATCGATTTTTGGTTGCGCAACAACTTCAAGACCAGCTTCTTTTACTGCAGCTTCATAAGCGTTTGGCAAAAGTGCGTTCATTGCATCTTGATAAAGAGCTTCTTCACCAAATTTTTGGTCGAAGATAGGGCGTGGAAGGTGACCTTTACGGAAACCAGGAACGTTAAGAGTTTTCTTTACTGAGTTAAATACACGGTCCAATTCTGGTTTGATTTGGTCTTGAGAGATTGTGAAAGTCAAGACACCACGGTTTGTTTCTTTGTTTTCAAATGATACAGACATTCTGTCATTTCTCCTTAAAATTTTTAATACAGTACATTATACCATATGACAGCGACTTTTTTCAAGTAATGAATGCGCTTTTCAATAGTGCTAGAGGTACTTGCTCGCTTCTCTGATACTAAGTTCAGACATTCTCTTCTTATTTTGTTCAATAAAACGCGCTACCCATTCAGGATTGGTTTTAGAGTAGTCTCTTAGAGCCCAGCCGATGGCTTTGTTGATAAAAAATTCTGTCTGGTCCAGATTGTTGACCAGGATCTTTTCCATCAGTTGGACATTTGTTTTTTCTTTTCTTAACAACTGGTGGTCAATAGCGACTCGCCTCAACCAGATATTGTCTGATAGGCTCCATTTTAAAATCACTTCTTCAAGTTCCGGATGGTTAGCCACTAAACTTCCTACTACTCGATCTAGGATATCTACCGTGTCCCACCAGGACTTGGTCACGACCAGACGCTCAAGTTTAGGCAAATCGTCCTTCGTTAGATAAGACTGCATGGCTTTCAAATAGTTGGCAGCCACATATTGGTATTCTCTAGGTTCCTTTTCCCAGCAAGTGTCTACAAAATCCCAATCGATCATCTTTGTTTTTTTCGCGCTTAGAAAATATTTTCTATAGAGCGCATTTCTTTCAGGACCTGCAATCCCTAAAAAGGGAAATTGATAGCGCATATAGGCTTCCATTGGGCCTGCTTTCTCAGGGTCTTTTGCTGCTTCTAGCTCCCCAAGTAAATCTGCAAGACTCATCTAAAAGTCCTCCTGCCCGACCAAGTGGTGCTGAAAGGCATAGACCGCCGCCTGGGTGCGATCGCTGACCTCAAGCTTGGCTAGGATGTTGGACACATGGGTCTTGACTGTCTTGAGAGAGATGAAGAGTTCATCTGCAATCCGCTGATTTTCGTAGCCCTTGGCGATGAGTTGAAGTACGTCTCGCTCACGCGCAGTCAATTCCTCATGAAGTTCCATATGATTGCGGTGGTATTCAACCTTCTTGCTGACCTCTTGTTCAATAGCAAGCTCTCCAGCAGCCACCTTGCGAACTGCATGGAGCAGTTCGTCTGCACTAGAAGTCTTGAGCATATAACCTTTGGCACCCGCATTCAAGACCGGCATGATTTTTTCATTGTCCAAGTAAGAAGTTACAATCAAAATCTTGGCTTCGGGCCATTCTTTGAGGATGGCTAAGGTCGCGTCAATCCCATTCATCTCAGGCATGACGATATCCATGACAATGACATCTGGACGCAGTTTCAAGGCCAAGTCAATACCTTGAGCCCCATTGGCAGCCTCGCCCACAACTTCCACATCGTCTTGGAGATCAAAATAGCTTTTCAAGCCCAATCGAACCATTTCATGGTCATCTACCAGTAAAATTTTCATCTCTACTCCTTTATGATTCCTTGTCTAGCAGGGGAATACGGATATCAACTGACAGTCCTTGCTTGGGAGCTGTCAAGAGTTGAACCGTTCCTGCCATATCTTCGACCCGCTCCTTGATATTTCGCAGTCCATAACTCAAGTCATCTAAACTCCCCAACTGGAAACCAATTCCATTGTCCACCACCTTCAGCTGCAATTCTACCTCTGTCTGATAGAGGTAGACATCTAAGCAAGATGCCTGGGCATGGCGAAGGGTATTGCTGATCAACTCCTGAAGAATGCGGAAGATATGTTCTTCGATTTTCTTAGGCAATTTAGACACATTTTGCTTGAGACTGACCTTGAGGTCACTCTTGTCCTCAAGCTCTTTTAAGAGGATTTGAATCCCCTCAATCAAACTCTTCTCTTCCAACTCGACTGGTCGCAAATGTAGGAGCAAGACCCGCAAATCCTTTTGGGCTGTCTCTAGGATGGCCGCGACACTTTGCAACTGGGTCTGCATCTTTTCTCTATCCAGCTTCAAAGCCTGCTGGCTGACACCTGATAAAATCATATGGGCTGCAAACAACTCCTGACTAACTGTATCGTGCAAGTCACGTGCTATCCGCTTCCGTTCTTTCTCGATGATTGCTTCTTCCTTGACCAGGCTTTGATTTTCAGCCTTTTGAACAGCCTCTGTCAAGAGGTTGAGCTTGCCAGACAAGGACTTAAAACTGACATCCAAGTCTGGATCTGCAAAGGAAACTACCTCTTTTCCTGCTAGCAGTCGCTTGAGATTGGCTTGCATTTTTCTGCGAGAGACTTCTTCTATCACGCGCCAAAAGAGGACAAAAAAGAAGGTCATGGAAAGGCTAAAGACCAAGATCAAGAAGATGAGTTTCTCTGTTTTCTCGATATCCTGTAGCAAATAGGACCAATCAAGATTTAGAATATCAAGCAGACTATTAGCCAAAAAGAGAATAAAGAGGAGTGAAGTCAGGCCGATTAACAGATAAGATTGCTTTTTCATCCTCTGACCACCTCCACATCGCCAACCATAGTAGTTAGGAAAATCTTGACACTCTTGTTACTCTTGAGGTAGTCTCTGGTTTCCTGATGATAGTGCTCATTACGGAGGGCCCGCTTGGGTTGATTGAGGAAAGTTAGATCTCCATAGAGGCAGTTGACACTGAGGCTGATTTCCACATCTACAGGTACGATAATCCTAGTCGTTCCCACCATCTTTCTAAGGATAATGACATTGTCATGATTGGTTAGGATAACTCTTTCTAGATGAATGGTGTCCTTGCCCATGAGGCGAAAGAGGTTGATATCGTCAAACTGGCAGGTCTGGTGGCTAGAAAAATGATGGAGATTGCCAAACCAAGGATTGCGTTCATTTTTAACCGTTACCACCTCTTCAAAGACCAAGTCGGTCTCCTCTCTTTCTTGATTCATCATCGGATAGAGAAGAAAGAGACTATAGATAACTGCCACAAAGATAGCTAATATCACAAAGGGATTGAGCATGACGATGAAAAAGAAAAGAATAGTCGTCACAAGGAGGAAAACGTTGTTGCCCTCTTTACCTGTATAATAGCGGAGCAAGAGCAAAAAGAGGAATAGAATCAGCAAAAAACGCGAAAAATGCTCTGATACCATCAAAATCAGAGCTCCCGTCAATAGACAGGCTTCGATAAATAAAAAGATTTGAAATTTTTTCATAGATGCATCCTCTCCCTTCTATTTTATCACAATTCAAAAAAGTCACCTCGGTCTGAGGATGGAAAAAGGCGATTGGACAGAAATCGCTCCTACAAGCTAGGTTCTTTCAGCCCGCTACAGTTGACAAAAGGCTACAAAAAAGGGCGGGATTCTTGTCCCGACCTCTCTACATCTGATCTTTTGCTTCTTTTAGTTTGCCGTAAAGAATATAGTCTACGCTTTGCAGATCCGCTATGGTGGCACAATTAAGGGCACACATGATCAAACGCAGATCTTCTTTCCAGCCTTGGACAATGCTAATCACTTCTTCGACTGTGTAGGTTTCAATCAACTCTAGAACGGTACGTGACAGTCCTACAGCCTTGGCACCAAAAACCAAGCACTTAATCATATCAAGAGGATTTCGAACCCCTCCACTAACCAAAAGTTCGATCTTTTCTTTCCAGGTTTGGGCATTGAGAAGGGCCTGCATAGTAGACTGGCCCCATTGATTGAGGTAGTCACGTTGGCCACTGCGACGGTTTTCAATATAGGCAAAGCTGGTGCCACCACGACCTGACAGGTCAACCGTTCGAACACCCAGTTCATAGGCTCTCTCGATGGTCTTCACATCCATCCCAAAGCCCACTTCCTTTAGAACAATAGGAACGGGGATTTGCTTGCTATAGTCTGCCAGATGCGATTGCCAGCTTCGAAACTTTCTTTCTCCCTCGGGCATGAGTAATTCCTGCATGACATTAACATGCACTTGGAGGAGAAGAGGATTCATCGCTTCTACAGTCTGAAGTCCCAACTCAACAGGCTTGTCCAATCCAATATTGGTTCCTAGAAGGAGATTTGGATGGCTAGATTTGACAGAAAAAGAATCATCTGTTGGATCTTTGAGGGCTGCGCTATAAGAGCCCGTCACAAACAAAATCCCACAGGCTTCTGCCACCTGAGCCAGCTTTTGATTGATTTCTCTCCCCTTATCGCTTCCACCTGTCATGGCATTGATATAAAAAGGAAAGTCCCACTTTCGACCTGCAAACTCTGTAGACAAATCAATCTCATCCAGGTCATAAAGAGGCAGGGAAGAATGAATCAACTCCACCTCATCAAAGCTATTATAGGAACTTTTCTGCTCAAGGGCATAGCGGATGTGCTCGTCCTTACGATTTGTCGTCATGTCCTATCCTTTCTTGGTATAAGAGCTCAATCCCCAGATCGGCCCAGCGATTTTTTAGGGTTTCAGTTGATTGCACATCAAAGCTCAAGGCAATGCCACAGTCACCACCACCAGCCCCACTACTCTTGGCAACAGCCTGCAAATCTTGACTGGCTTCTTTCAACTGTCTCAGCGAAGGTGTGTAAATATCTGAGCTCAAACCTTCTAAAAGCTGGCTGGCTGTTTCCACCTGCTCGATAATTTTTTCTGCATTCCCCTGCTCCAGGGCTTCTACCAAAGCAGATACCGTTGCTTTTGAGGAAGTTAAAAATTTCTGGCCTATGTTTTGCTTGATTTGCTTAACCATTTGACTCGATACGGCCACTTGCTTGGTCCATCCCACTAGGAAATCACATTCTAGGGCAGGTTGTACGTGTGAGATAGAAAAGCCCCAGTCACGCTCCAAAACTGTTGCCAAGCTTACTTCTTTCAGCCAAGCAGCTATCTTCTTTCGATCAAAAGACTGGTAGAGAACCAAATCCTCTGCCACAATACAGGCAAGGTCTCCCATAGAGCCATTGTCGCCTCGCTTGAGCAAGACCGCGCTAGCCAACTTGAACAAGAATTCCGGATCAACTGTAATATCATATAGAGCCAGCAGGGCCTTGATCACCAAGACAACGACGCTACCGCTAGAACCCAGACCAAACTTTTTGCCTTCCCGTTCCATTTTTCCACGGATTTCCAAGAAAAAAGGTCGCAAAGTCTGACCACGAACAGCGAGGAAGTCATTCAGCAAAGCAATTGTTTCTTGAATCAAGCTGTAATCAGGATTGGGCGTCAAGTCCACTGCGAAATCAAACAGATCTGAGTAGATACAATAGTTCTCAGAAAAAGCAATCTCAGCCTTCATATAGATGGGGATGGCCTTTATCAAGGCTAACTGCCCTGGCTCTAGAATAGCATACTCACCTACCCAATAGAGTTTCCCGCAAGTTTTAACAGCAATCATCTTGGCTCAAATCCTTTGTTTTTGACACAATCAGGCGGTAACGTTGACCGAAGATTTCTGATAGATGATCCAAATCTTTCTCTTGACAGAGGACCTTGACATTGGGACCGGCATCCATGGTAAAGTAACAGGCTTCACCTTGCTCACGAAGCTGGCGAACAAAGTCCATGGCTTCATAGGAAGCATCCGTTAGATAAGAAAAGGCTGGACTAGCAGTCTTGGTCGTAGCGTGCATGGCTAAGGCATTTTTCTCCGTTAATTCCCCAACCTTTGCAAAGTTATTCTCTTTGAGATAAAGCAGCATATCTTGATAATCTTTCTCAGACTGGCGCACCCAGTCGTCAAAAGTCGTCGAGGTTTCCACACAGAGTTTCATCCCATCACGGCTAGAAATTGGTTTTTTCTTATCCTCTAGCACCAACATAATCATAGCTAGTTTCAAGTCTGTCTCTACAGGGTAGATTTTCCCACTATCCTTGTCCCAAGCACCGAGTGGTCCATAAAAACTGCGAGAGGATGAACCTGAAGCAAACTTAGCCTCCTGCGCCAACTGACTCCGATTCAAACCAAGCTGGAAATAAGCATTGCAGGCCTTGACCAAGGCGGACAAACCACTGGAACTGGAAGACAGACCCGCCGCGGTCGGCATGTTGTTTTGGGTATCGATACGGACAAAACCCTCACCTTCTGGACGGTAGCGGTCGATAATCTTGCTCATCTTGGCATGCTCCGCCTCATTTTGTAGCTGACCATTGATATAAAAGGCATCCGCCGTCGCATGGGCTGGTAGAGGCGACAAGGTCGTCTCTGTATACATATTTTCCAAAGTCAGAGAGATACTGCTAGTAGCAGGAACCATCTCTTTCTCTTTTTTCTTTCCCCAGTATTTGATAATGGCAATATTTGCGTAGGAACGTACTGTTACAGGCTTTCGATCCATGTCTGAACAGCTCCTTTCTCTTCTAATCGTTTTGCTAGTTCTTGTGCTTGATCCAGATTGGCTACCAAGGCAATGATACAACCTCCTAGGCCACCACCACTCATCTTGGCACCCAGAGCACCGTCGCTCAGAGCCGTTTCAACGAGGGAGTCTGCCTCAGGGCTGCTGACACCAATTTCTTTTAAATGTAGATGCGCTTGACTGAGGATTTGTCCCAGTCTTTCAGCATCTTTTCGTCTAATCGCATCTTCTGCCTGCTGGGTCAATTCTCCCAAGGCATGCAAAAACGGTAGGGCATCCTTCCCCATACTTTGAACCACTTGGATGGCTTCACGAGTGTGGCCATACACACCTGTATCAGCAATCACCAAATAGGCAGATAGATTCATCTCAAGCTCTGTAAATCCAAGGTTCTTGATAAAGCGAATGGGTTGGTCACTGAGACAGGTCTTGGCATCCAAACCGCTTGGATTCATATGGGCAATCATCTCAGCCTGATTGACCAAGATTTCTAGCACATCGTGAGGCAGGTCGGCTTGGTAGTAGTCAAATACCGCACGAATGGCCGCTATGCTGATAGCCGCTGACGAACCCATCCCCCGTTTTTCAGGGATAGCCGAGTCAATCACACATCGAATGCAGGCTTCTTTGATATCCAAATACTCCAGCGAGGCATAAACCGCCATGGACAAGGTATCCTCCTCATAAAGACGCCATGGACTTTCAGCAGGGACCACCTTACAGGTCACCTCCACCTCTATGAGAGGCAAGGAAATGGCAGGATAGCCGTATACAACAGCGTGCTCTCCTATTAAAATAATCTTACTATGTGCCTGACCGACACCAACTTTTTTTGTCATGTTTTCCTTTAACCAGACGAAAAGACCGTCTCATTTCATACAGTAGTATTTTCTCCTATCTATTTTATTATATTTTCACAAAAAAAGCGATTGTTTCCTTCACAATCGCCTCTTTCATTATTGAACCCATTCGCCATTATAGTTGACGTAGTAGCCATCTACAGTGGTATTCACTGCTAAAGCACCTGAGCTATAAGCATAGTACCATTTGCCATTGACTTGGAACCAACCTGTCTTCATATCTCCATTACTTGCATTGAGGTAGTACCAAGTTGAGCCGTCTTGAAGCCAGCCGGTTGCCATAGTTCCTGATGAACGGAGATAGTACCACTTGTTACCAACATAAGCCCAACCTGTCTTCATATCACCATTTTGAGCATCTAGATAATACCAAGATGAGCCTACCTGATACCAGCCAGTCGCCATTGCTCCTGATGAACGAAGGTAGTACCACTTATTGCCAAGTTGCTGCCAACCAGTTTGCATGATGCCAGTTGTTGGATCTAAGTAGTACCATGGAGCAGGTTTGCTTCTATCAATGCCAAAAGTAACATGGAAATCTTGAGTCCAACCCTTAGCAACTTCACCAATTGGTAGTGGATTGTAAGAATCATCGCCAGAAATTCCTAACTTATTTAAATAATACCAATTGCCGTCTTCATAAGTCCAGCCTGTCTTTACAGCATAATTATTATCAAAATAATAAGTTCTCTTTTCAGCAGATGGAGTATATTGTTCACCGTATACTTTTCCTGTATTTTCAGACGTTTTTGCCTCTAGTACTTGTTTATCTGTTTGTTCTAGCAAAGCACCATCTTGTCCAAAATAGTACCACTTCTGTTGAAGGCCAATTTCTAAGACTGGACGATTATTAAATAAATTATCACGATAACCTGTTCCATGAATTTCTACGTATTGCCAACCGACAACCATCTCTCCTCTATCACCAAAATAGTAAGTTTTACCGTCTATTTTATGCCAATAGATTGCTTTATGATCATCTTTTATATAATATTTTCTATTATCCTTATCAACAAACTGTCCACCCGTGGTATCTGCAGATACAGTATTTGTCGCTAGCAAACCAAAGAAAAATGTTGCTAGTGCGACTTGCATCATTTTTTTCAAAAGCTTCATTTGTATATCCTCCAACATTAAATCCACTCACCAGATGAAGCAAAGTTATAAACTTTACCATCGATAGTTTGGCTACCTGTAACCATTGCTCCAGAGGAATTGAGATAATACCAGTTTCCATTTACTTTTGTCCAACCTGTCTTCATATCTCCATTACTTGC
>NZ_KV832118.1:0-78585 GCF_001837335.1 Streptococcus sp. HMSC066F01 | reverse complement strand
ACCTGTCTTCATATCTCCATTACTTGCATTTAGGTAGTACCAAGTTGAACCATCTTTCACCCAACCAGTTGCCATGGCTCCTGATGAACGAAGGTAGTACCACTTGTTACCAAGATATTGCCAGCCTGTTTTCATATCGCCATTTTCAGCATCTAAATAGTACCAAGTTGAGCCTTCCTGATACCAGCCAGTTGTCATAGCTCCTGATGAACGGAGGTAGTACCACTTATTGCCAATTTGCTTCCAACCAGTTTGCATAATGCCAGTTGTTGCATCGAGATAATACCAAGTTGAATCATCGTTTATCCAACCTGCACGTCTTTCACCACTAATATAGTTTTCTCCATTAATTTCCGTTTTAGCTAAATAATACCAATTAGACTGGTCATAAAGCCAACCTGTCTCTAAAGAATGATCTTGATTAAAGTAATAGTTCGTGTAAAAACTCTTCTCTTCTTTATCTTCTGGGTTTGTACGTTTTTCCCCATACTTTCTTCCAACACTGTCTTTAGTTTTAACCTCTAATGCTTTCCAACCAACAAACTCTTGTAGCACTCCATTTTTGTCAAAGTAGTACCATTCTGGCATTGGGGAACCTTCTAATCTGATACCATTTGGGTAAGGACCAATTGTATATCCTTTAACTGGCATTGGAATATATTGCCAACCAACAACCATTTCACCATTATAATCAAAATAATAGGTCTTGCCATCAATCACTCGCCAGTCCGTTTCTTTGATGTCACCCTTCTTGTAGTAGGTTCTACCATTTTCTTGGACAAATTGCCAGCCTTCTGAATCAACATCATCCGCAAAGACGGTGCTTGTCGCTAACAAAGCAAAGAAAAAGACTGTCAGTCCAACTTGCATCATTATTTTAAATTTTTTCATTAGATCTTTCCTCCATAACTGATTGTAGCAAAGACTTTATTGTATGTCAATATATAGAAACTTCTCAAAAAAAGCAGTTACACAACTGCAACTGCTTTTCTATTCTTGCATGGTGTAACCAACACCACGCACGGTTTTAATGTAGCTTTTTTGACCTTTTACATCAAGCTTGCTACGTAGATAAAGGATATAAACATCCACGATATTGGTTTCTGTCGCACTTTCGTACTTCCAAACACTTTCCAACAACTGCTCACGAGTCAAGACCTTCTTGCTTCCCATGAGAGTGGCCAAAAGGTCATACTCACGGCGCGTCAGAGCAATCATCTCCTCGCCACGATAAACGGTATGATGTTCTATATCCATACGCAAATTGCGGTAAGACGTTGGGACCTTCATCTGACTACAATGTTGGTCGATAAAGTCCCGACCTCGGAAAATCGCTGAAATACGAGCCACCAGCTGATCAATAATCACTGGCTTATAGATGTAAGAAACGGCGAAGCGCTGGATTGTCTCAATCTGGTCTTGCAATTCTTCGCGATGGTCCAAGACCATGATCACTGAGGCAGGTTTTGTCCGACTCAGCCTCTCTGCAAAATCCTGGGCCGTCATATCCCCCAGACGAGCATTCAGTAAAATCAAGTCATAATCTGTCTGGAGAGCCATGGAGAGGGCTTTTTGCCCCTCCTCGACCAGATCAACACGGTATTGCTCTTTTTGGAGTTCCAGACTGAGAAAATGAGCGAGATTTCGTTCTTTCTCAAGTAATAAAATCCGTTTCCCCATGGCAGACCTACTTATTTTTCGTCATACCAAGAGTAGTGGAATGTTCCTTCTTTGTCTTTACGTTGGTAAGTGTGGGCACCAAAGTAGTCACGTTGCGCTTGGATCAAGTTAGCAGGAAGGTCAGCTGAACGGTAGCTATCAAAGTAAGTAATAGCTGCTGAGAAGGTTGGCACTGGTACACCAGCTTGAACAGCAAGAGCTACGATATCACGCACTGCTTGTTGGTACTTGGCAGTGACATCCAAGAAGTATTCATCCAAGAGAAGGTTTGCAAGGTCTGCATCACGGTTGTAGGCATCTGTGATCTTTTGCAAGAAACGAGAACGGATGATACAGCCATCACGCCAGATAGATGCGATGTCCGCAAATGGCAAGTTCCAGTTATTTTCTTTAGAAGCCACATGCAATTGAGCAAAACCTTGTGCGTATGAGATGATTTTTGAGAAGTAAAGGGCTTGACGGATCTTTTCAATCAACTCAGCCTTGTCACCTTCAAATTTGAAAGTAGCTGGTTTTGGAAGCACCTTGCTAGCATGTACACGCTCTTCTTTGTATGTAGAGATGTAACGCGCAAATACTGACTCAGTGATGAGTGACAATGGCACACCAAGGTCAAGAGCTGATTGGCTAGTCCATTTACCAGTTCCCTTGTTGCCTGCAGCATCAAGGATATAGTCTACGATTGGTCCATCTTGACCTTCATCATCTTTACGGCTCAAGATATCAGCTGTGATTTCGATCAAGTAGCTGTCCAACTCGCCCTTGTTCCACTCAGTAAAAATTTCTGCCATGTCTTCTGCAGAAAGGCCAAGCAAGTGTTGCATGAGGTCGTAGCTTTCTGCGATCAATTGCATGTCACCATACTCGATACCGTTGTGGACCATTTTCACATAGTGACCAGCTCCATCAGGACCGATGTAAGTCACACATGGTTTTCCATCTTCTGGTGCTTTAGCTGAGATTTCTTCGAGAACATCCGCAACCAATTCGTAGGCTTCTTTTTGTCCACCAGGCATGATAGACGGACCTTCAAGGGCACCTTTTTCACCACCAGAAACCCCCGTACCGATAAAGTTGATGCCTGAGTTTGCCAATTCTTCATTACGGCGGATGGTATCTTTGTAGAAAGTGTTTCCTCCGTCAATCAAGATATCTCCCTTGTCAAGGTGTGGAAGAAGGGCTTGGATAGTTGCGTCTGTACCAGGTCCAGCTTGAACCATCAGCATGATACGACGAGGTTTTTCGATTGAGTTTACAAAGCTTTCCACGTCATAGCTTGGCACAAAGTTCTTTTCAGGATGGCAAGCAATTACATCTTCAGTTTTTTCTTTACTACGATTGTAGATAGCAACTGTGTAACCACGAGATTCGATATTTAGGGCAAGGTTACGACCCATTACGGCCATACCAACGACACCAAAGTTAGCTTTTGTCATGTGACACTCCTCTTGTTTAATATGTTTTATTTTATCATTTTTACCTATGAAAGGAAAGAATTTTGTAACGGAGTCCTAGTAGTCCAAGTCATCTGCATGACCAGAACCATTCCCTACAAAGTAACCTGTCTTACAGTTGAGGGTGAAGAGATAGGTTCCATCTGGTTTATAGAGGTTGTAATAACCATTTCCGTTTACGATATTGACACGTTCTAGGATATATTGATTTCCAGTGATATAGCCACGAGCACGTGATGTTGCTAGGACTTGTTCCAATACACCATCCGTAAAGGTCCAAGCAGGGTTATTGCTATCATCTACAGCTGATTGGTTGTACGGTACACGACTAGCACTTCTTTGAAGATTAACCCCATCGCCAGACAAACCACCATTTGTGTCTCTAGCTGGTGCCGTAGTGCTGGTTGAAGGTGTCGTACTGCTTGCATTGCTTTCTGTAGCTGAACTTGAGCTTGCTTGACTCGTGCTAGAGCTCGAACTTGAGCTGGAAGCACTGGTTTGTTGACTCTTGCCAAGACTAATGGCCTTATCCAAGAGTTTGTCTAGTTCTGTGTTCCCTGTCTTGATTTCTGTAAATTTAGCATCCGCTTTGGCTTTCGCATTGGTATCCAAGACACCGTCAGTGATTGCTGGGCTTTCAAAGAGGGCATTAACATCTTGAATGGCCTTAATTTGAGTTGCTAGACTATCATATCTTGACTTAGCTAGTGTATAATCACGGCTACCTTCTAACTTATCTAGCAAGGTTTTCAGTTGGCTCAATTTATCAAACTGGCTGTTTTTCAGAGCTGTCTTATTAGCATCTGTATAGAAAGTATCATAGAGATCATTGAAGTCTTTCAAAGCTGTTTGTGTCCCTTGATCATCCGAAGAGGCTGCTTGAGAAGACTGGATTTCTTGGTTTGAACGAGATACTTGACGGTAGACATAATATGTTCCAGCAAGCACAAGGATTGCAGCTACTACAGAAGCAATGATGATGACACCTTTCTTCTTAGAGCCTGCTTCAGGTTCTGTTTGAGCCGAACGTGATAGAGGTGTATAGGTCGCCTCTTCTTGTTCCTCATTTATTTCCTTGGGCTCTGTTTCTGTTAAAACGAGAGGCTCTATTTCAGCACCTTCTTCATCTTGAAGTGGTGGAACAAACTGAGTAGTCTCTTCATTTTCTATCTCTTCAATAGATTCCTCAGCAACCAGGTCTGAATCGTCTACCTGATCAGAAGTCTCACTAGATTCTCGCACTTCTTGGATCATTTCCTCTAGGTTTTGAGTAGAAGCCAGTTCTTCTTTTTTAAACTGACGAGTTTCAAACTTGTCAGCTTCAATCTCTTCACGGTGTTGTTTGATGTATTTGTCTAAGATACTGTCCTCAGGCAATACTCCTGCTTCGACCTCTTCATTCTTACGAATGACTTGACCAACAGTCAAGTCTTTTGCTTCGTCAAAGTCGAATTGTGGTTCTTGATGTCCTTTTTTATGACGATCACGTCTTTTCTTACTCATGAGTTCACCTTTCTATTTTACCTCTTGGCGTTTGACACGCTGACCAAAGTATTGATACAAATCCACTTTTAAGGTCCCGTTATAGAGTTTTCGTTTTTTATCAGCTGGACTTCCGTACTTGCTTTCAAAAGCTTCGTCACTCGTCAGGATAAACTTACTCCACGTTTTCAGTGGTGCAAAGACTTGTCCCATCTCAGCATAGAGCTTGGTAACTCCTGCATCATCAGACAAGCGTTCCCCATATGGTGGATTGGAAATGATAACGCCATTAATCTTATCTGTGCGCAAGTCCTGTACCCGCATTTGCTTAAAGGTGATATCACCTGCGACGCCTGCTGCTTGAGCATTTGCCTTGGCAATTTCCACCATGCGAGCATCGATATCACAGCCCATAATGTCCAGCTCAAGTTCACGATCAATTTTCTTAGCCGCCTCTGTGCGAACTTCCTGGATTAACCGATCGCTGACCCAGTTCCATTCCTCAAAAGCAAAGGAACGGCGAAGTCCTGGAGCCATCTTTCTAGCAATCATAGCCGCCTCGATACAGAATGTTCCTGAACCACAGGTCGGATCAATCAAGGGCTTGTCTGGATACCAGTTAGAGAGTTGTAAAATGGCCGCTGCCATATTTTCCTTGATGGGTGCTCCACCCTTTTCCGTACGATAACCACGTTTAAAAAGGCTAGAACCTGTCGTGTCAATCATGACAGTTGCCACATCTTTCAGGATAGATACCCCAATCTTAAACTCGGGACCAGTTTCCATCAAGGGAACTCCTTCTGGACGGGCATAGTGTTTTTGTAATTTCTTGACAACAGCCTTCTTAGAGATAGCCTGAACACTGGGCTCGTTGTGGAGTTTAGACTTAACACATTTTGCCTTTGATATCGGGAAACGTGCTCCTAACGGGAGATAGTTTTCCCAATCTAGAGCAAAAACACCTTGAAAAAGCTCTTCAAAAGTCTTAGCTGGAAAACTTCCGACTACAATCTTGATGCGATCCGCTGCGCGAAGCCAAAGATTGGTCTCGATGATTGCCTTCACATCTCCTTGGAAGCGGACACGCCCATTTTCAACCTGGCAATCATAACCAAGGTCTCGCACCTCACGTCCAACGACAGCCTCGAGACCCGCCGCAGCAGTTGCGATTAAATTAAATTGTTCTTTCATTTCTAGTCTTGCAAGACCTTTCTCTTGTTCACTTTAAAAAATGAGGTTGAGAAAGATTTCTCAGCCCCAACCTATATGCAATTTTCTATAAGCCATGTTTTGTTCCAGAAGTGACTAGGACCACTTCCTTCGATAATCATCTGTCTACCGCTAACAGCATAAATCTGCTAGCAGTCAGAGTACTACGTTCGTTTCCGTGCACTCCATGCCCCGACCAAAATTTGGGTTGCTAGCTTGAGGGGTTTACCGCGTTCCACTCTCTCTGTTTCCAGAAAGACTCCGTCACTGTGGCACTTTCAAGCCTATTCTGACCTATCCGAAGACTTAGCCATTTCGACTGCCGTAACGATTTCTCGTCCCTAGGCTTATGGATTCGCCTAGCACAAACACTACAGGCATCACAGCCTGTGCTAGCATGGACTTTCCTCATGAAAAGAGAACCTCTTCACGCGATTATCCAAAAATTGCACTCATTCCTTAGTCAATTATAAATCTTGGTTGTCTAAGATTTGCTTACCAAATACTTCTTTTTCGAGACGATTTAAGCGTTTCAAAATATCAAAGTTTGTCATTGAAGTAGAAGCTGTTACTTCAATAGAGTCTGGTTGAGTTGGAGCTACCTGTGGTTTATGAGATAATTCTTCCTTCAAATCAGCAATCTCTTGACGAAGGGATTTGACCAAAGCTGCGTAGGTTTCATAATCCTTAATCACATCGTCTAGGAATTCATCTACCTCTGCTTTGCTATATCCACGTACTTCACGTCCAAATTCTTGTTCAAAAATATCTTTCGCTGAAAATATAATACTTGCCATGTCTCTCTCCATTCTGGGTTACTAGTATTATTATATAAAAAAAGACAAGTAAAAATCAAGGTCAAAGGCTTACTTTTCAGAAAAATTTTCTACTATTTCATTCAAGTCCTCAAATGTTAATCTTCTTGTAACATAGTCCGCTTGATTTTTCATCATTTGGTAAAAATATCGTAACTTGGTTTCCTTTTCTTCGTCGTAAAAAAGGTAACAAGTATCTGTATTTTCCAGCAGAAATTTCTGATAATCGCGTAGTTGTCCCTTGTGCTCATATTGTGGATAGGCGTATTTAACAAAATCAACCTGCTTGAACTCACTTAATTTTGCTTGATTTGCTTCATTCCAATTACTGCCATGGGTTTCAAAATCAAAAATGGTCGCCAGTTGAAATCCATAGTCTGCTTTCATGTCTTTTGCCACCTGAAGCGCCCAGTACTCAAAGCCCAAAGTCCCTGTAAAGACAAGCCAGGTCACCCCATCCTCAGCTAGACGTTCCAGGTCTCTCCGAATGGCTGTTTTGATAATATCAACGCGAATATCCTTGTCATTAAAGAGACCAAGGTCGAAGGCTGAATAGCCTAAAATCAAGGCTGATGTCATTTTTAACCCTTTCTTTGTAAATTTATGATATAATAGAGTGATGTTATTGTACCAATAAGGAGAATTATGGTCAACTATCCACATAAAATTTCATCTCAAAAGAGACAAGCACCCCTGTCACAAACTAAAAATTTCGCAAATCGGGGAATGTCTTTTGAAATGATGATCAATGCTACGAACGACTACTATTTGTCGCATGGGTTAGCAGTGATTCACAAGAAACCGACTCCCATCCAAATCGTACGTGTCGACTATCCCCAACGAAGTCGGGCCAAGATTGTTGAAGCCTACTTTAGACAAGCCTCAACTACTGACTATTCAGGGGTTTATGATGGATACTACATCGACTTTGAAGCAAAGGAAACCAGGCAAAAACATGCGATACCGATGAAGAATTTTCATCTCCATCAGATCCAGCATATGGAACAAGTCCTTGCCCAGCAAGGAATCTGCTTTGTACTCCTTCACTTTTCTTCTCAGCAAGAAACCTACTTATTGCCGGCTATTGACCTCATCCGTTTCTATCATCAAGATAAGGGACAGAAGTCAATGCCACTTGGATATATTCGAGAAAATGGATATAGGATTGAGCCGGGTGCCTTTCCTCAAATTCCCTACCTCGACATTATCAAAGAACATTTACTAGGTGGTAAAACAAGATGAACAAACAAACTTTTCTGCGAATAGCTAAGTATGTCAGCATCAGTCTCTTAACTGTATTTATCGCAGCTGTAATGCTAGGTGGAGGTCTCTTCCTCTACTATGTTAGCAAAGCTCCAGAACTTTCTGAAAGTAAACTAGTTGCTACAACGTCAAGTAAAATCTACGATAGCAATGACGAGCTTATCGCTGATCTTGGATCGGAACGTCGGGTCAATGCCCAAGCAAACGAAATACCGACCGATTTGGTCAACGCTATCGTTTCGATTGAGGACCATCGCTTCTTTAATCACCGAGGAATCGACACGATTCGTATCCTAGGTGCTACCCTCCGAAACCTTCGTGGTGGTGGAGGTCTGCAAGGAGCTTCCACCTTGACGCAGCAGTTGATTAAATTAACTTACTTCTCTACGTCAACTTCTGATCAAACCCTTTCTCGTAAGGCTCAGGAGGCATGGCTCGCCGTTCAGCTAGAACAAAAAGCGACTAAACAAGAGATCTTGACCTACTACATCAACAAGGTTTACATGTCAAACGGTAACTACGGAATGCAGACAGCTGCCCAAAGTTACTATGGCAAAGATCTCAAAGATCTAAGTATTCCTCAATTGGCTCTCCTTGCCGGGATGCCTCAGGCTCCAAACCAGTATGATCCATACTCGCATCCAGAAGCTGCTCAAGAACGTCGTAATCTCGTCCTCTCTGAGATGAAGGGGCAAGGTTACATTTCAGCTGAGCAATATGAAAAAGCGATTAATACTCCGATTACAGATGGACTTCAAAGTCTAAAATCGGCTAATAGTTATCCTCCATACATGGACAACTATCTCAAAGAGGTAATCGATCAAGTCGAACAAGAAACAGGCTACAACCTCTTAACAACTGGTATGGACGTCTACACCAACGTTGATCCTAAAGTTCAACAACATCTCTGGGATATCTACAATACCGACGAGTATGTCAACTATCCTGACGATGAAATGCAAGTAGCTTCAACGATTGTGGACGTAACAAACGGGAAAGTCATTGCTCAGTTAGGTTCTCGTCACCAATCAAGTAATGTTTCCTTCGGAATCAACCAAGCTGTTGAAACTAACCGTGACTGGGGTTCTACCATGAAGCCAATCACAGACTATGCTCCTGCCTTGGAGTATGACATCTACGACTCAACTGCTTCGATTGTACATGATGTTCCTTACAACTATCCTGGAACAGATACCCCTGTTTACAACTGGGATAGAAGTTATTTTGGAAACATCACCATCCAGTATGCGCTCCAACAATCACGGAACGTTACTGCTGTAGAAACCTTGAACAAAGTCGGTTTGGATAGAGCCAAGACCTTCCTAAATGGAATCGGTATTGACTATCCGGATATGCACTATGCCAACGCGATTTCAAGTAATACGACTGAGTCAAACAAAAAGTACGGAGCAAGTAGTGAGAAAATGGCTGCTGCTTACGCTGCTTTTGCTAACGGTGGTATCTACCATAAACCAATGTATATCAATAAAATCGTCTTTAGCGATGGTAGCTCAAAAGAATACGCTGATCCTGGTACTCGTGCCATGAAAGAGACGACCGCCTATATGATGACAGAAATGATGAAGACTGTCTTGGCATACGGAACGGGTCGTGGTGCTTATCTCCCTTGGCTACCTCAAGCTGGTAAGACTGGTACATCAAACTATACAGATGATGAAATTGAAAACTACATCAAAAATACTGGTTATGTAGCTCCAGACGAAATGTTTGTTGGTTATACTCGCAAATATTCAATGGCTGTGTGGACAGGTTACTCAAACCGCCTTACTCCTATCGTTGGTGATGGCTTCTATGTTGCAGCGAAGGTCTACCGTTCAATGATGACTTATCTGTCTGAGGATAACAACCCTGGCGACTGGACTATGCCAGAAGGCCTCTATCGAAGTGGTGAGTTCGTCTTTAAAAACGGTGCTCGTTCTGCATGGACTGCTCCTGCTCCGCAACAGGCCCCAACACCAGAAAGTTCGAGCTCGACATCAGAAAGTTCAACTTCACAGTCAAGCTCAACTACTCCAAGCACGAATAATAGTGCAAACAATAATACCAATAACCAGCAACCAAATACAACGCCTGGTCAACAAAACCAGAACCAAAATCAGAGTCCTCAACCAGCACAACCATAACATTTATCACCCGGATTTTTCTGGGTGATTTTTTCATAGCACTATTGCATTTATGTGCTTAACAAAAGCCTGAGAAGACATCTTCTCAGGCTTTTTCTGTACTATAAACCTCATTGGGAAAGATAGGAAACGGATTTCGTAATCTTGTTAAGAGGTTTTACTAAATACTAGTCTTTCTTTGTTTTTGCTACAAAGAGAGCAGATAGGGCTAGGCTAACACCTGCTAGGAAGAGGGCTGTGTCAGATTGACTCTCACCTGTTGCTGGCAAGCTCTGTTTTGCTGTTTCTTGTCTAGCAATTTCTTGTTTATGATCTGGAGTCTTACCTTCATCTGAAGCAAGTGAGCTCAGTTTAAACTCAGGTTTCTCTACCATTGGAGCAGCTTGGTCTCCTACTGTTGCTAGCGGGCCTGTGTATTCTGGCAATTCATGCACTAGAGCCATCACTGCATTGACACCACCCTTGAACTCAGGTTTCTCTACTGTTGGAGCAGCTTGGTCTCCTACTGTCGCTACTGGGCCTGTGTATTCTGGAAGCTCATGTACCAAGGCTTCAACTGCATTGACACCGCCCTTGAACTCAGGTTTCTCTACTGTTGGAGCCGCTTGGTCACCTACTGTTGCTAATGCGCCTGTGTACTCTGGAAGTTCATGTACTAGGGCTTCAACTGCATTGACACCACCTGTGAATTCAAGAACCTCAAGAACGGGTGCTGGTTCTTCGCCCTTACTTGACTGAACAGGTTCTTCTGTTAATTCTTGATGGAAGCTTGCCAATTCATAAAACTCAGCCTTGCCACCTTCCCAGACTAATTTGACGTCTAGAAGAGAGCCACCATTTCGGATAGCGAAAGTTTGGAGACTGGATGTAATGGCACCGAGGTCTAGCCAACTGTCTTGACCATCCTTGAGTGTTCTAGCAAGAACACGTGCCTTAGCTCCTTCAGGAAGACTGGAAACGAGACGAAGGTGGTTAGCATTGGTCGGCTCAGACAAGTGATACACCAACTCCCCCTTTTCTTTTTCAGACTTGTAGCTGGTCAAGACTTTTCCGTCTACAAGATTATTGTAGAAGTTGCCTTGGCTTTCTCCACCGTTTCCTTCTACTGTTGGATCATTGATTGGTTTGACAAATTCACCATCGTTGATGACCAATTCTGTAAAGCCTACAAAACGGGCATCATAGTCTGCTGTATAGAGGACACGGAGATAGTTAGCTTTAACTGGTGTCGTCAATTCACCCTCGATATAGCGATTTCCTGGCATCTTAGAATCGTGTGTCCAACCATCTGTCAATGAATCATCGTGTTGGCTATTGGCTACACCATCTCCTACTGTCACGACATCTGTCCAAGTTTTACCGTCTTGGCTGACTTGAATCTTACCATCACGAAGGTAGTTTTGAGTTCCGTCTTGGATGTAGGCTCTGATTTTCTTGATGGTACGTTCACTGCCAAGTTTCAAGGTTACGTGACCATCTTTATGGGCGTAATCTGAAAACTCAACAAAGTTGTTGTAAACACCGTCAAATAGTTGATCTAGGTTGTTCAGTTTACGAACATCATTGCTTCCGTAAGTTGGATGAATGCCCATAGTTGTAGATTCTAGTTTGGTTGGTTGCACTTCTTTGGTTGTCACAAGGAGAGAAGTGGCTGTCACAGCTTGTTCCTGATCTGTTTTATTGACCAAACGAACATAACGTACCAAGTGGCTCACTACAGATCTGTCAGTCAACTGGCTAGCCGGCGTCCATTCTTGCGCATTTGCAGAGTACTCAAGACTAAGAGCTGGGTTGGCCTGACCTTTGAGCTGGATGCTCTTGATTTGATGGATACGGTCAAGTTTCATACCTAGATAGCTATTTGCAGGAAGTTTAGTTCCAGCTGGAATTTGAAGTTCATAATGTCCCAAGCTATCCACTACCGGCGTTTCCTTCAAGGCATCGACGTTGGTGTCTGTTAACTCGCTGTTTCCAGAGCGTGTCTCAACAGAGAAGTCCTGGATACGCCACCAGAGGTCGAGTGCCTTGGTATTGCGGACTCGGATGTAACGAGCATTGATCGCTCTAGTCACTTCCTTGGTTTGCTCACCTGACAAGCGATCGAGTTCCTGCCAAGTAGTACCGTCTGTAGAATACTCAAGCACACCTGCTGCAAGTTTATCACCTGTTCCTTGGCGAAGTCGTACTTTAGTGACTGACTTGACTTCACCGAGGTCAAGTTGTGCCCAAGCATCTACTGGTGTCGTATTGCTACCGTCAGCATTTGCCATCATGGCTTCTGTATTGTCCTTGCCATCAGTGATTTGACGGGCTGAAGTATTTAGTTTGTAAACTAAGTTTGAGCTTAGACTAACTGTCGTTACTTGTTGGCTACGAACTTTTTCAACTGGACGGTTGACTGCAATTTCCTGAACTGCAAACCAAGTATTCTCGCGATCTGCTGTCGCAATCATGCGAACTGCCTTGGCCTTGATATTGAGATTCTCAAACTTAAGCAGGGATTCATTTCCGACATAGCTTGGCTCTTTCAAGGTTACCCAGTTATCGTTTTCATCTTGATACTGCACTTCTGCCTTACTAAAGGTATCACGTGGATTTGCCTGCGTTCCCATAGCAAAGGTCAATGTTTGAATCGCTATCGGTTTGTTGAACTTCATACCAATATAATCACCTGTCTTGATGCTATTTGGTGATTTAATAATCGCATGAGTTGCCAAATCGCCATCCGTTACTTCTGCCAAACCACCCTCTACACCTGTTCGATTGGTAATAAAGGTACTGATGATTTGGTCTGGGTGCAAGACTTTTTGAACTTCAGACGCTAGAACTTCTTTCAGGGATAGGATAAATGGACGAATATGTTGAACACCCAATTCAGCTTTTTCCATATGGTCTACATAATGGAAGGTGTGAGTTTGAGACTGTTCGTACAATTTCAAACCTTTATAGTAGCTATCCCAAAGTTTGGCTGCATCGTTTGTAGCCATGGCTTCAGTTCCTGTAAGGAAGGCATCGAGGGCATTCATTTGGTCGATTGCATTATCCAACCAATAGTGGATTTGGGCAACCATTTTTTTATCGCCTGATGCTTTATAAAGTTCGGCTGCATCTTTAATCTTGGCAAATTCAGCTCGCAAGGCTGCACGTTCGGCAGTCACATCCTGACCTGCTTTGAGCTTGGTCATGAAGTCTGTTAATTTTGGAGCCAAGTCTACAGATTCTTCTAGTTTGACGACACGATTATCCATGTTTTGGTTGATCATGTGCTTACCAAGTTCACGGAAGGCTGCTGATACCTTGCTATCTTCAAAATGACCATTTTCTACAAAGTTGAAGGCAATATCATTGATTTTCTTAGCTTCTTCTTCTGATTTCCACTGTTTCCATGAGTATTGAGCTCCTGAAAAGAGGGCAATCTTAGATGGTTCAGACTGTTGCATTGGGTTCAACATGATACCAGACAGCAAGCTTGGATCCACATTTGGATGAAGGAATTTCTCACCACCACCTAGAATCAAGTGTTGTTTCGAGTTATCTGTTACAGGCCAGTTAATCCAAAGTGAAACTGGGCGATAGGTCTTGCCACCTGCGGATAGATTGTTCTTGAGAGTTGAAAGGAAGCTTTCAGAGACTTCACCCCAAATCTTACCACCCGTCAAGGTCATTGATGTTGAACTTGGGAGATTTTCATTGAGGGATTTCAACTCATCTTCACGTCCATTACCCCAATACTGGCCAGGAACAAAGATCATTTCTTTACGAAGACCGCTGTAAGTTCCCTGCATTTCAGTCAACCACTTGGTCATATCTTGCATCAAGCGGTTGTAGCTATTGTAGCCTCCGACTGGGCTTGGAGCATCATCTGCAAGGATACCAAATTCGCGGACACCCACTTTCATCAACTGGGTAAATTTGGCCTTGATGGTTGCCAAATCTTCTTGGTAATGCGCTTCATTGCCAAAGCGGATACGGTTGTTCATGAATGGATGGATAGTCCAGACATAGCGTGTTTTACTTTGATTTCCGACACGAGCAAGTTCACGGATTTCAGCTAGTTTTTCTTCCGGATAGAGTTCACGCCATTTCTTGTTGTGGTATGGATCATCTTTTGGTGCAAAGAAGTATTGGTTCAATTTCAAATCGCCACCAAAACGCATGAGTTCTGCACGATCGGCATTCGACCATGGGTTTCCATAGTATCCTTCGATGAAACCACGGTTCTTGAGCTCTGCGTAATCTTCTACTGTTACATTGCGAAGGACTGGTACTTGGCTTTCCTTGAGCATGTGTTTCAAGGTTGTCAAACCATAGAAGACTGCATCAGTGTCTTTTCCGACGATAGAAATCGAATTATCCTTGATACTCAAGACATAGGCGTCAATCTTGTCAAAGAGACCTGCTGAAACCTTGGACAAGTTTTGCTCTGCTTGTGAACCTTGTCCATGCACTCCAAGATAGATGTTGGTTGCGCCAGCGATTGCTGCCTTACCAGTTGTATAAGATACTTGATTGTCCTGCAAGACACTCTTCAAGCGATTGCGAGTATAGACATCGAGTTGATCGCCCATGACCAGATTGACTTGCTTACGAAGAGCTGTAACTCCTTCTCCATAAGTCACTTTTTGTGGAGTTGGGAAGACCTTGTACTCTTTCTTGAGATAGTCTGCGCTCTTGCTAGCAGCTGCAATGCTGTCTTCACTAGCTGGTTTACTTGCAGTGAATTGATCTGCCAATTCAACTGTTCCATCACCTGTTTGCTCTACTTTTGGTTTTTCTGGTGTAGTTGGTTTTTCTGGTTGACTTGGTGCAGGCGTTTCTTGCTCTTCTTTGACAGGTTTTAATAGATGAACTTCAGCTGCACTTGCAAAACCACCAACGCCTTCCAATACTTTCAACTCAATCTTGTTGGTATGCACCGCCGCAAAGTTGACTGTTTTTTCTTGGGCGTTGTTGTCCCAGTTTCCTTCTGAAACCTTGACCATTTGGCCATCTTTTTGTGCGTAGATTTCGTAGCGTGTCACAACACCATTTCCACCACCTGGGCGTGGGAGATAGGTCAAGCCATTGACTTTTTCTGCTTCTTTCAAGGTCATAGTAAGGGTGTATGGCGCAGTGTCACCAGTCCACTTAGTATGCCAGAAGGTATTTGGATCATTGTCAAAGGCCTTTTCAACAGCGCCTTCAGTCGCGTTTCCTGGAAGTTGCTGACTGCTTGCGGTTGCTGTAATCTTATCATTTGAAATCAAACGAGGATTTACAAATGCTTTGTCTGACAACTCTGCACTATGCAAGATTCCTTTGAAACCACCGATGCTTTCAAGCGGTAGTACCAAGCTATTGTGGGCAAAGCGAGGGTGGGCTGGATTTGCGATACGCTCAATCTTTTCGCCATCCACATAGACTTCTGTTGATTGTGGTTTGGTCACGATAGAGATTTGATAACGTTTGTTCTTTTCAAGTTTTTTATTGAATTGGATATGGAACTGTTCAAATTGATAAGCAAGGTAGCCGTCTTTATCAGCTAGATAGATACGATTGTCCCCACTAGTTGAGAAGGTTTGTTCCCCATCTCCAGTGACAGTCACATCAAACTTCAAGACGTGACTTGGACCAACATCACCAGCCAAACCTTCGATACTGCTGTCTTTCTCAAAAGCCAATCCCTGCTCGCTTGCCTTCACCTTCTTACTTGCATAGTTCTTGACTGTTTCAGAATTGATGGTAAACAAGTCGCTTTGATCAATCTCTTTATCAGGATTTGACTGTGGCGCATAAGGGCTCGTTGGTAGGGTGCGTTCTGCAAAGGTTGCAGCTGCACGATCGGATCCCCAGGTGCGTTCCGCAGTAGTTTGCATGCTCTTGAAGAAGCGTTTAAAGATATCATAAGAGGTCAAACCTGTCTCATGAAGGTCAATATTGTCATTCCAAACTGCGTGACCACCACCAAGGATACTTGGATGAGAAGCTGGTAGAAGTGGACCTCCACCTGTTCTAAAATCATTCGGTGTCCAGCTATTGTACTGACGTTCGTAGTTAGCATAGTCCCCGTAGGCTGTTTGACTATTGCTTCCACTTGGGACACTATAGGTCGGTACATCCGTGATATTGATAATCTTAGCTCCCTGAGCAATGGCTTCATTTGGTCGTTGCCATCCGATACTCCAGATATCAACCTCTACTCCGTTCCAATCAACAGGAGTGTTCCCACGTTTCGCACTGAGTGAGCCCCAGATACGAGGGGTGTAACCTTTAGACTTGATATATTGGGTCAAATCATTGACATAGCGACGGTAACTTTCTCTGCTGCCATAGTATTCATCCGTTCCGATATGAACAGTTGATACCCCATGAAGCGGTGCATCTGGACCATCGAGGAGTTTGTCATAAACTGATTTGACAAATTTAAGAGTTTCTTCGTACTTGTTATCCAAGTCTAGCATGGCTACGCGCTCAACATTGTGCTTGCCTGCATAATCGCTCAAACTACCTTGATACATGAGGTCTGGGCGAACTTTGACAAAGGATAAGGCGTGACCTGGTGTGTCAATTTCTGGTACTAGGTTGATATGCAAGGCCTTGGCAAGTTTAATCAGATTTTGCATTTCTTCCTTGGTATAGTGCTCATCTGATGTCAATTTTTGACCATTCTTACCGACAATGTCTGTCTCCACACGGAAACCAGTCTTGGCATGTTCAAGTACATACTTGAGTTGTTCTTCTGGACTTAAATTCTTACCTGCCAAGTGTTCCTTTAGGAAGATATAGTTATCATTAAGGTGCAACTGCAAGTCGTTCATCTTGTAGTAGGCCATGTTGAGCATGATGTCTACAAGGGAGTCATAAGGAATAAATTTCCGACCTGTATCTAGCATAAAGCCACGGTGGCTGAAACTTGGGAAATCGCGAATTTCGCCATTTTGGAGGTTACTTTCTCCCATTTGAAGAAGAGTCCGAGTGGCGTAGAAGGCTCCTGTGTTTGTGGCAGCTTCGATGGTAATCACATCATTTTGGATAGTGATACCGTACCCTTCTTTACCATAACCCTTGTTTTCAACTTTTTTAAATTCGATTCGTTTTTGAGCCTGCTTGTCACCTGTTGCTAGTTCCAATCCACGGCTTGCAAGGTCTGACTGGTAGAAGGTTGCTGCCTGATCAAAGCCAGAATCACCTGTCGCAAGGACTGTATCTGAAGTGATAGAAGATTGACCTTCTTTCCCATACCATTGTTGAACAGCTGGTGCTACTTTTGGTTTCACACCCACACCTTCGTCCTGATGTAGCCCCTTGATGACTACTTCAAATTCCTTAGTGAAAGTATGGCTGTCTCTGATTTGTTGGACCATGACCTTGACGCGTTGATCTGTCAGAGGTTTATGGATACGATTTTGAAGGTCAATCACACCTTGTTTATTACTTCCGATGAGGCTGACTTTTCCTGGTAGAGTTGGTAAGACAAGAGACTGTCCGTCTTCTGCTACTGTTAGTTCGGTTACTTGGCGGATATCCGTTACCTTACTATGGTCCGGAACGTTAGAATAAGCTCGAATTTCTTGGATACCAACGTTTCTCCAGTTCATTGTTCCCGCTTGATAGTCGTTAATTTCTAACTTAAGATATTTAGCTTGAATACTTTCAACTAGATCTACTTTCTCATCTAAAACAGGATCTCCAGTCTTGGTATGAGCGAGTTTCCATTGTTTTTCTCCGTTAGCGCCCACGTCTTCTTGACCTGCATAGTAGAGACTCCAAGATTTGATATTGGGGTCATTTTGCCCATTACGAAGACGACGATCCCAGTCAATTTCTACATGCTTGATAAGGGTAGTTTTTGGAAGAGTTAATTCAAAAGTTGGTTTTGGTACATCTCTATCTGTAGCCCAACGAGTATTGTCATCTCCGTCGATAGCTTTATCCGCAGTAAAGTTGGTACCAGTCTCATGGTTGCTCGCCTGAGCAGTAGCACCTTCGAGATGGTTGACATCTTCTCTATCTTCAATTTGCTTTTCAGCTGGTTTTGCTGCTGGCGTAGCAGTTTCAGCTGGTTTATTGTCTGCCTTTGGTGTTTCAACCGGTTTCGGCGTTTCTGCTGGCTTGGGACTTGTAGGACTTGTCTCTGGTTTTGCCTCTTCACTTGATGTAGGATTGCTTCCTTCGTCAGTCGCTGGAGTTTCTTCATGACTTGCTTCTGTTGCAGCTTCTGCATCCGCCTTTTTAAGCGCATTGGCTAAATCATCGGGTAACTTATCCAGTGCTTCAACATGGGTGATGCTTCCCTCTGTTTCTGAAGGTGTTGCTGTTTCTGCTGCCTGAACCATATTGGCGCCAAAGATACTAGCACCAATCATCACGGAGGCTGCACCGATTGCAAATTTTCTTATACTATAGTGACAGCGTTTCTCAAAAAAATGTCTATCCATCTTTCTCCTATTCCTTTCATCCGCATACATGAGTAAGCGGTATCATTTCTCCTTTGAAAAAGGAGAGAACCAAGAGGTCCTCTCCGGCTGTTTGTTCCTTTTTGATTCGAGTTGCTTTGAACTGCTAAAATCAAATCCCATTAATCTTCTTTACGTTTTGTCGCAAGAAGCGCAGCAGATAAAGCGATGCTCACACTTGCTAAGAAGAGGGCTGCTTCTGAACCATGTTCTCCTGTAGCAGGAAGTTGCTCTTCTTTATCTTCCAGAGTTTTGGCATCAACTACTGGGCTTGGAGTGAGCGGGTACTCAGGTTTTTCAACTGTTGGAGCTGCTTGATCTCCAGCAGTAGCCAATACACCTGTGTAGGCTGGTTTCTCGTTTACCAAGGCTTGGACCGCATTGACGCCACCCTTAAACTCAGGGACTTCATTTGCAGCTGCTAGAACCGCATTGGCTCCACCCTTGTATTCTGGTAATTCGTGAACCAAGGCTTGAACTGCATTAACGCCGCCCTTGAACTCAGGAACCTCATGTACAGCTGCTTCTGCTGCATTGACGCCGCCTTTGAACTCAAGTACATCAAGAACTGGTGGTTGTTCTTCACCCTTGCTACTTGTTGGAGCATCTGGTTTCGTAGCAGAATCTTTTAATTGGTTGAGATAGTCTGCGAAGTAGGCCACCATTCTTTCCGTCAAGAGATGGTTATCCGTCGCATATTTCATGCTTGCCTGAACGCTAGCTACTTCCTCTTGATTGTCTTTGTCTGTTAATTTCTGCGCCTTAGCTAAAGCTGCTTCATAGCCAGACATGTCAAGTGGTGTTTCTGCTACCTGTGGACGGGTAAAGATGAGTTCCGCTGCAGATTGGTATTTATCGCCACCATCTCCGTAAGTCTTGGTACCAGTAAGAACAATTTTCTTAGCCTTGATTGTCTTGCCAAAGTCAATGTCTTTTGGCTTGTTGTTATTTGGCCAATCTGTCACTGTGAAGGTATGTTCTTTACCAGACTCATCTGTGACAACCAGTTTCACATCTCGCAAGTTTCCATTTGAATCAGAGGCACGTGGAACATAACGAAGTCCTGTGATTTCAGTAGGTTCTTTCAAGACCATGGTTGCAGGCTTGCCTACATCTCCACCATTCCAAGATGTATGCCATAGGCTAGATACATTGCCATCAAAGGCATTCTCTAGGCATTCACCTGGTTGGGCAGGCGCATCCAAACTTTCAAAGTCTTCTGCTACCAAGGCTGTCTTCTTCTGAACCAAAGCATTCTTCAAGGCTTCAATCTTGGCAATCTCTGTACGCGCTTCTTCCACGCTAATGTCATCATCTGCTTGACTGAGGTTAAAGACCGCCTCTTTCAAAGCATCCATAGACTCTTTGGTGTAGTTAGTCATGGCAACCGTTGGCAAGTAGTTCTTCAAAGCATTTTCTGTCAACATCTTACCTGTTAGAGTAATTTCCTCGATTTGAAGATTATCCATCATGAAGTCATTGTAACCACGGAAGTTGGCATTTCCACCAGAATCACCACGAGTATTGCTTGCGTTTCCAGTTGAGTAGATACCTACCCAAGTATCGCCTGTTTCTGCACCTGTCACGAGGAAGGTTGCCTTCTTGGCTTTCTTAGAATCCGTCCAAGTATTTGGCAATTCATGCATTTCCAAGTTGCTTGCTTGAGTACCACGACGACCTGACTGGAATTCTCCCTTACCGACTACAAAAGCATAGGTATTGTCTGATCCTGCTTCGTATTCAAAGGTTACACGGTAGGTCTTACCAGCTTCAAAGCGGAAGTTTTGCGGAATGGTTTGGTAAACCAAGTTACGACGGCTAACCAGTCCATTGGTCTTGAGGGACCAATTTCCATCGATAACATCATCGACTTTCTTACCATTCCAACCACGTTGTGTATATGGATCATGCTTTTCAGACAAGTGAGTGCGGTTGTCTTCGACACCTTCGACACCACCCACTACAAATGGGAAGATTCCTTGAGCTACATTTTCAAAGTCTTGTTTAAATGTTCCTTTACCTGTATCATGCTTGTCTCCGTACATGCTTGAATTGTTTTCAAAGGTACGAATTTCATCAAAGTATGTTGCTTCATCACCAGCTTCACGACTCAATGTCAGAGTGACATTTGATACATCTGAACCTGTTGTAAAGAAGGCATACATATTTTGGAAGTAACTTGTATCGTCAACTGTAGCATTTTCACGACGATTGTTATGAGCATAAGCTTTGATATAGTTGAGAGCGAGTGACTTATTGGTATAAGTAGTCACTTCTTTCTCGCCAGTATTCACTGTGATACTTGCCTTAGCATTACTACGGTTATCAACACCGACATAAACCGCATACTTGGTATTTGGTTTCAAGCCAGTCAGTTTCTGAGTAAGGCTGACCTTGCTCTTATTACCTTGGATACGAAGCATTTCATTTGCACCCTGTGATTTGACAATTTCTGCCTTGGAAGCATCACCAGAAATGGTCCAGTGTTTCAAGGTTCCACTGTTAAATCCTTGGTCATAGATGTGCATGCCTTCGCTCCATGACATTTCAGGATTGGTTTGTTTTGAACGGTAGAGAACGTATGGTTGATTTGCTAGAAGGTCTAGGGTAATCTTGCCATCTTTTACAGTTAATTCTTTCTCTTCTGTCTTACCTTGGTCAGTTAGCTTGTAAAGGTAAACCTTGCTATTTGCCCAATCGCTTGGAAGGGCCCAAGTTGTTGCACCGGCTTGCGTATTGAAGTAGTACATCTTTTCCTTATCAGTAGGAAGTTTCTTACCATTTGCATCCCAGTTCCAAGGAGTCAAGTAAGCTGAACCATCTTGGATAACACGTCCGTTGAGCGTTACTGTACGTTCGCGGTATTGCGGGCTATTGACATCATTTGACTTACGAGTCACAACAACCTTGTTACCTGCTGCATCGACTAGCTCAACCTTCATTTCTGGAGTCCATTTATAGGTGCTACCATTATCGGTCATGGTAACTGGTGTACCATTTTCCCATTTACTTACAGTGAAGTGTTGGAAGTACTTAGTCATGACGTCATGGGCAAAGAGGTTAGTCACGTAGCCATTGTAGTCGCTTCGTCCTTGCCAGCCTTCAAAGTCTTTCATGCTGTAGCCACCTAGAAGTGGGTAGTTGGCTGCACCACCGTAACTTCTGTAGTCCCCAACCCAAGAATCTTTTTGGTGGTTGCGGATAAAGCGTGTGATAGCACTGTTGATACCTTTATTAGTGTAGCCACCATAGGTCAAGTCAGCTGCCCAGTGTTGGAAGGTAGAGTCGTATTCACCACCATGACCCCACTCAATCGCAAAGCGCCAGCCTTGTTTGTTGATTTCTTTAGCAAGAACGTGGGTAGCCCAGGCACCGTTATCACCTGATTGACCATTGCCCCATACGTCCACATAGATAAAGTCGAGACCATCACCAAGTTTTTTCTTCAAGTCTTCCCAGCGAGCCAAGCGTCCATGTGCTAGGTCATAAGCAGCATCAATGTTGATACCTTGGTCTAGCCAGTTCCATCCGTAGCTGTAGCTTCCATCTGGATTCTTACGAAGAATATTTTCATTGAAGTATTTAGATTCAGGATAAGTTTCAGAAGCGTTAACGTGGATACCAAGATATGCACCATACTTCTTAGCTTTCTCAATCAAGGTCTTAAAGTCTTTAGCTCCACCAATACGTTGTCCAATATCTGCGTAGTTCAAGTGACCAGAGTCATGTCCCTCACTACCATATCCTTTAAGGAGAACACCCTGTCCAAGACCATCTGTATGGAGATTGATCTTCTTGATACCATCTAGAGTCATAAGGAATGGGTTTTGTGCTTGTGAACCAAAGTTCATCGCGATACGGTAAGCCGTGATATCCTTGACTTTTTCCCAACCTTGAGGGTTGTTCATAATGCTACGGTAAGCAATAGCTCCATCCTGCCAGTCGACCTTATTATCCGCATTGGCATCCTCAGTAATGACAACTTTAGCACTTGGAAGTTCCTTAGTGTACTCTGGATATACAATCCCTTTATAGGCTTTTTCCCATTGCCATTCAGAACTTTGAATTCCCACATAGTTTGTATTTCCAACAGTTTGTTTGAATGCTGTCAAACGAGTCCAGTCATTCGAACCACCACCGTAGCTGTTTTGAGAGTTACTCCAAACACCTGCAGCAAGCTTATCTGTAGAAACAAAACCATACATGTAACCCTTAGCCAAATTTTTCATTGGATTTGTTACAGCAATATGTTCATCTCCACTGACATGGGTATTGTTTGACATCGTTGCTCCGTCAAACTTAGCTCCAGTTTGGTCGCTTGAAACCGACACAAGTGAGTTCCCTAAGAAATTGATAGAGGAGAGAAGTTTTCTTTCATCATCAATCTTCTGACCTGGAGTAACTTGATTGTGGTTGACAATCTTGGTCACATCAAAATGCAATTGATTTTCCACAACTTGCAAGCGTACAATCATATCTGCATTGATGAAATTCTTCTCATCACGAAGCTTCATCAAGTACTCTGCAGTAGTATCATTGATCTTCTTATAGGTGACTTCAGGTGTAATTTCGTGATTGTTTACTAAGATTTTCTTAAGTTGTTGAACTTGTCCTGGCAAAGTATGACCATTCAAGGTGTATTCCTTGACACGAGGAAAGGCTTGGTCAATCACTGCCTTGAGGACCTTAGACTGGATCGTATCATAAGTCACCTTGCTATCATCAACGGCAGGACCTGTTTCTTTCTGGGCAGGAGTATCATCTGCTTTTACACCTTCTTGATTGTCTGTTTTAACGCTAACAACCGTACGGTCATTGCTATAAGTTCCTGCCTTGAGAAGGATCTTCTTCTCATTTTTAAGATTCTCATTAACAGCAGCTGGCAAAGTAACTGTATCAAAAAGTTTTACATCATTATTTGTTGCATTCAGCTGACCATCTGATTTTAAACTAATAGTCAGATGATTCACTGATCCATTTACTGGAGCTGCAACACGACCGCCCTGATACCATGTGCTGTTACCTGGAGTTTTGTATTCCCAGAACCAGCCACCTTGGTCATATCCAACAAAAACATTGTTCTTGGTATCTTTAAATTTCAAGAAGACACCAAAGCGTGATTTGCCCTTTTCAGAATCATCTTTGAAGGTTAAATCAACTGTCGCATTTCCATTAGCATCGACAGTCAATCCTTGTTTTTCAAACAAAGCTGGTTTGCCATCATTGTCATTTTGGGCCGTTGAAGACAATTGATTGTAGCGAACACCCTTTTCTTCACGAATAGTGACGGTTCCTTGTTGCTCTTTATTCGCTACTGTTTGCCATTCAGGAGTTACTGCCTTAGGTGTTTCAGGTTTAGTAGCTGCAGGTTTATCCTCTTTTGGTTTTTCTTCAGCCGGTTTTTCTTTCTCTTCCAAGTCTGCTGGTTTCACACTTGAAATTCCCTGTATGTGGTCCTGGATCCATTTTAGTTGAGCTGGTGAGAAGAGAATGCCTCCGCTCCGTTTTCCAACTACACCATTTTGGTGAACACCGACTAGTTTGCCTTCTGTATCAAAGATACCGCCGCCACTAGCACCCGGTTTTCCTCCTTGGTAACCAATCCCTTGGACACCTTCTCCGTATGGTTCCGCAAAATCAACTGTAGTATTGACAATCGGATTCAATTTTCCTTCTGGATAACCAAAGACATGGAGCTTATCTCCAATTTTCTTAACTACTGGCTTTTTAGTTACTTCAACAGGCGTATTTTCTAGAACTGTACGCAATCTCACAAGGGCCAAATCATTTTTGAAGCCTTTCAGATAGCCTTCACGATCCCAATGAATAATATCTTTCTTGCTAAACTTGACATCTGGCAATCCTGGATATGAGATGCTATAGATATCTCCATCCCCTTGGTCATTATCCACAACCTTACGGATATTGCCGTCTTGGCTATCCTTGATAAAGTTGTGAGAAACCGTCAAGACAAGGTCTTTAGCAACGACAATACCGCTACCTTCTCCTGATGGCGTCTTAATCTTAACAGTCGCGCCGTAGTTTAATTCCCCATTGGTCGTTTTAGCCACATCTTCTGGGACGAGCTTGCCAGTATCTTGGGCCAATTGATCCTTGTCAACTTCGCGCCCATTGTCTTCAGCTTTCTCCAACTTATCTTCTAATTCTTTTGGCAGATTGCTTGGCTTTTCAGACTTTTCTTTTTCTTGAGCCAACAACTCTTCTTCTGTTTGTGGGCCTTCAGTAGTTTCAGCTGAACCAGGATTCTGAGCGGCAGCTTCCTTGTCAAAATCGTGCCCCTCATCACTAGCCTTCTTATCCAAATCAGCTAGTTCACTCGGCAAATTATCTGTTGAACCAACTCTTGCTTGATCAGCTAATACTGGGCTAGCTGCGAAGAAAGTCGCTCCAATCATCACCGAAGCTACTCCAAGCGTAAACTTACGAATACTGAACTTACAGCGTTTTTCAAAAAATCGTTTATCCATGAACTCCTAAATCCTTTCATTTTCCAGTAAGCGTTTACATTTCGTTTTTAAAAAATACTCCTTTCTCTGAAAGTGCTCTGCTTAACTGTTATAAATAAAAAATAATTGTACTTTTAATATAACAAATAAAAGACCAGAAAGCAATAGGAAATAGGTAAAATTCACTAAAATTTTCTCTTTTCTGAACAGTGCTAACGCTTAGAATTTTAAGAATCGCTTTACAGCTATAAAAAAATTCTATCTCAAAGAATCTAATAAACAGTTTCATTTCAAAAACAGATTCTTATCGGATAGAAACCAGTAAAACAAGGACCGAAAATCAGATTTTTTATCATTTTTTTGCTATGATTAGATAGAATAAAAGTTAAGGAGAAGACAATGATATTAATTACAGGTGCGAATGGTCAACTCGGTACCGAACTACGTTATTTACTAGATGAACGAAATGTAGACTATGTTGCAGTTGATGTGGCCGAAATGGATATCACGAATGCTGAAATGGTTGAGAAGGTATTTGCTGAAGTCAAGCCAACTCTGGTCTATCATTGTGCAGCCTACACTGCTGTTGATGCTGCAGAAGACGAGGGGAAAGAACTGGATTTTGCCATCAACGTAACTGGAACTGAAAATGTAGCCAAGGCCTCTGAGAAATACGGAGCTACTCTGGTCTATATCTCGACAGACTACATCTTTGATGGAAAGAAACCCGTCGGACAAGAATGGGAAGTCGATGACCTACCTGATCCGCAGACAGAATATGGGCGTACCAAGCGAATGGGGGAAGAACTTGTTGAAACCCTTACGTCACAGTATTACATCATCCGCACTGCTTGGGTCTTTGGAAATTATGGCAAAAACTTTGTCTTTACAATGCAAAATCTTGCCAAAACCCATAAAACTCTCACTGTTGTCAACGACCAACACGGCCGTCCAACTTGGACACGTACCCTGGCTGAGTTTATGACCTACTTGACTGAAAATCAAAAAGCATTTGGCTACTACCACTTATCAAATGACTCCACTGAAGATACCACTTGGTATGACTTCGCTGTCGAGATTCTTAAAGACAGTGATGTTGAAGTGATTCCGGTAGACTCCAGCAAGTTTCCTGCAAAGGCCAAACGTCCCCTCAATTCAACCATGAGTTTGGCCAAAGCGAAGGCGACAGGTTTCGTCATTCCAACCTGGCAAGATGCCCTCAAAGAATTTTATAAACAAGAAGTAAGAAAATAAAAGATTACGACATACATAAAAAGCAAGAGAACTCAAGGTCTCTTGCTTTTTAGTATCTGATTATTTAATCACTTGTTGTGTCTTAGCATAGTTGGCTTCGACTGCTTCTTTTTCAGATTTCCACCAGTCTTGGTTGTCTGTGTACCACTTAATGGTCTCTTTGAGACCTGCTTCAAAATTAGTAAACTCTGGCTTCCACCCTAGTTCATCACGGAGCTTGCTAGCGTCGATAGCATAGCGAAGGTCGTGACCAGCTCGGTCCGTCACATGATCATAAGCATCAGCTGGTTGCCCCATCTCCTTGAGGATGAGTTCCAGCACTTCCTTATTGTTCTTTTCACCATCCGCACCAATTAAGTAAGTTTCACCAATTTGACCTTTGGTCAGAATCGTCCAAACACCTGAAGAATGGTCATTGGTATGAATCCAGTCACGGACGTTTTTACCTTCACCGTAGAGTTTTGGCTTGATTCCACTCAAAATATTGGTGATTTGGCGCGGAATGAACTTCTCGATATGCTGGTAAGGACCATAGTTGTTTGAACAGTTGGAAATAGTCGCTTTGACACCAAATGAGCGCACCCAAGCTTTGACAATCAGATCTGAAGCTGCTTTAGTTGATGAGTAAGGCGAGCTGGGATTGTACTTGGTTTCAGCCGTAAATTTCTCACCTGGACCTTCTCCATGACCTGGCAAATCTTCTCGCAGAGGTAGGTCACCATAGACTTCGTCAGTTGACACATGGTGGAAACGAAGGTCGTATTTACGAGCTGCTTCCAAAAGAGTGTAAGTCCCAATGAAATTGGTGTGGATAAATGGACTCGGATCATTGAGCGAGTTGTCATTATGGCTTTCTGCCGCATAGTGAACAATGGCATCTGCTTGAGCAGCTAGCTTATCGACCAAGGTTGCATCTGCAATATCTCCAACAACCAACTCAACACGATCACCTAAAATTGCTTCAATATTGGCACGATTACCCGCATAAGTCAGCTTGTCCAGCACTGTCACATGGACATCTGGTAAGTTGTTATAGACATAATGAACAAAGTTAGAACCGATAAAACCAGCCCCACCTGTCACGATGATATTTTTGTATTCAGTCATTTTTATTCCCTAATTTTTTTACAAATCCTCTTTACTCAAAGGTTTGACATCCTTAAGCAGTGGATGATGTTTATCTGCTTCCGAAACTTCTGCTTCTGCTAGGTTTTCCCACTGGATGCCCAAAGCTGGGTCTGCATAGTTGACAAAAGCATATTTAGGCTTGAGTTCAAGTGCCCAGTAGTCATTGACCAGATAGCTATAAGAAACTGTATCCGAGAGGACTTGGAAGCCATTGGCTACGCCACGAGGGACAAAGATTCCCTTACTTGCATCAATCTCGGTCTGATAAACATTTCCAAAAGTCTCACCTTCACGTAGGTCAACCCAAGAACCCAGAACCTTGCCACCATCTGCTACTGAGATATACTTGTCCCAAGGTTCAGCATGGAGACCTCGAAGAACATTTTTGCGAGAAAAGCTGACATTGTTTTGCAGTTTTCCTTCAGCAAAGAAGCTTTCAGGGAAGCCAAGTGGTAGCATCTTTTCTTTCTGGAAATTTTCCTTAAACCAGCCACGATTGTCACCATGAACCGGAATGTCGAACTCTAACAAACCTGGAATGGCATCAATCTTGTGCACTGCAAGTGTTTTGCCGAAAAAATTATCTGTCATCTAGATTTCTCCAATCAAACGGAGCAAGTATTGCCCGTATTCATTCTTCTTGAGAGGTTGCGCCAACTTCAGCACATCTTCGCGGCTGATATAACCCATTCGGTAGGCAATTTCTTCTAGATTGGCAACCTGAACATTTTGCATCCTTTGAACCGTTTCGATATATTGAGAGGCCTCTAACAGGCTCTCATGCGTCCCTGTATCCAGCCAGGCAAAACCACGCCCCATAACTTCAACTGACAAATCCCCACGCTTCAAATAAGCATTGTTAACATCTGTGATTTCCAACTCGCCACGAGCACTCGGTTTTATCTGTTTGGCAATCTCCACAACATCATTATCATAGAAATAAAGACCGGTCACTGCATAGTTGGAGCGAGGATTCTCTGGTTTTTCTTCAATGGAAATGGCATTCATGTCTGTATCAAACTCGACCACACCAAAACGCTCTGGATCCTTCACTTGGTAGCCAAAAACAGTCGCGCCCTTCTCTTTCTTAGCTGCCTTTTGAAGCATTCTGCTCAAACCAGGTCCATGATAGATATTATCGCCTAAAATCAAGGCAACACTATCGTCACCGATAAATTCTTCACCAATAAGAAAAGCCTGAGCAAGTCCGTCGGGACTAGGCTGTTCCGCATAGGAAAGCTTAATCCCAAATTCGGAACCATCCAAGAGCAGGTCCTTAAAACGGGGCAAATCCTGTGGTGTTGAGATGATCAAAATGTCCTTAATCCCTGCCAACATCAAGGTTGACAAAGGATAGTAAATCATGGGTTTATCATAAACCGGCATCAGCTGTTTTGACGCAGCTCGAGTAAGTGGGTACAAGCGCGTTCCCGAACCACCCGCAAGAATAATACCTTTCATAATAGATTTCCTTTCTGGCTAATTACCTATCCTATATTCTATTTCATTTTGTCCCAAATTCTCTAAGGAATTTACTTCAATTTGGATAAGGCAGCTTTTAAATAGGCTCCGTCTCGAAGAGCAGCTCCAACTTTCCTAGCTTGTTCTGAAAGTTCCTTGTAGTCTTGAAGTGTCAAATCATCTAGTACTTTTTGGAGGTCGTGTAGAGAATCAACTGCAATACCACATTGCTTGTCTAGTACCAAATGTGTGAGAGCCGACCCTTTCCAGACTATTAGGGGAAAACCTGAAGCTAAGTAGAGAGAGGCCTTGTGCGAGTTGTTAAAGCGTAGGTAGTTTCCGTAAGAACCTTGGCAGGTTTCTGAGCTGTCTCCGTCCCAGACCAAACCAAAACTACCTTCAAGAGCAGCTGGGAGGTCATCCGGCATAAAGGAACCAAAGTAGGTGGTGTTTTTCAATGCACGACTTTCATCATAGCCCACTCCATACAAGTTATAGGCTGGTTGTTCTGGTAAATTATAAAGATAACCTGACTTTGCAGGGTTCAAATTTCCAGCTACGATAATAGGCTGGTCTTTTTGGAGATTTGGTTTTTCAGCAAAGTTTGGAATCAGATAGTCAAAAATCTCCAAGCTAACCATTTTATCTGCTGGCACTCCTTGACCTACCAGAACTTTCTTCATGATATCGTTATGAACGATAATGCCATCCACTGACATCAAAGCTTTCTTTTCCTGGAAGTAATTTCTCACTTTATGACGGAATTTTACTTCTGAACCTGTGCATGACGCAAGGTTTCAATATCATGGATCAACAGATAGAATTTTGCTCCTCTTTTTTGCGCCTGCTTGATGAGTTGTGAGATGAAAAATGTATGGTGGATAATAGGGAACTGAATCACCAATTCATCTCCAGCTCCCAACTGATCAAACACAGACTTGGTCGCACGATATTTGTGTTGTTGAGCTTTAAAGAAATTCATCTTATACCAATTCTCAACCTTGAGCTCCAACCCCTCATAACCCTCTGAGATTAGAATAGTTTCCACGTCATTTCGTGCCTTACTCCCTGCATTCTTTTCATGTGCATTATGCAGAAATGAATCCTTCAGATAATATTTCACCTTTTCTCCCCTTTATCTGTGATATTCTTAGATGTTCCCTAGTTCTTCTTCTACCACATCCAATGCACGTTCAACAGTCACATGCATATCATAGTATTTATAATCTGCTAAGCGACCACAGAAGATAACGTGGCCATTTTTCTCAGCTTCTGCTAGATACTGCTCATAAATAGCATTGTTTTTGGCATCATTGATTGGATAGTAAGGTTCATCTCCTCTTTTCCAATCTGCTGGATATTCTCGAGTAATAACCGTCTTGTCCTGAGTCCCAAACTCAAAATGTTTGTGTTCGATGATACGCGTATAAGGAATATCACGTTCAGTATAGTTGACTACAGCATTTCCTTGATAATTTTCTTGATCCAGAATCTCATGCTCAAAACGGAGACTGCGATACTCAAGTTCACCAAACTTGTAGTCAAAGAACTGGTCAATCATCCCTGTGAAGACAATCTTAGTTGCTGAAGCCTCCAAGTTCTCCCGATCAGCAAAGAAATCTGTATTAAGCTCTACTTCGATTCCTTCCAACAACTTTTCGATGATGACATTGTAACCACCAATTGGAATCCCTTGGTAACGGTCGTTGAAATAATTATTGTCATAAGTCAATCGAACTGGTAAACGCTTGATGATAAAGGGTGGTAGTTCAGTAGCAGAACGCCCCCATTGCTTTTCGGTGTAACCCTTGATTAACTTTTGATAAACATCCGTACCAATCAACTTAATGGCTTGTTCCTCTAAGTTTTTTGGCTCAACATCTTGCATGTGTGTCGTCTGCTCAGCAATTTTGTCCTTGACTTCTTGGGGTGTCTTTGTCCCCCACAAAGCATAGAAAGTATTCATGTTAAAAGGCAGATTGTAAAGATGTCCTTGATAGTTGGCAATAGGAGAATTGATGTAATTGTTAAACTCCGCAAACTGATTGACATAGTCCCAGACCTTTTTATTAGATGTATGGAAGATATGAGCCCCATACTTGTGGACATTGATTCCTTCAACAGATTGGCAATAGATATTCCCACCAATATGTTCTCGTTTATCAATCACCTTCACCTTCTTGCCACGTTTGTTAGCTTCGTAGGCAAAGATTGCACCTGACAAGCCAGCACCGACAATCAAATAATCGTACATAAAATCTCCTTATTTCTTTAAAACACTTTTTAGTTCTTGAAAATCCAAGACACGTAAGACCAAAACCAAGCCACCATAGACTAGGAAGCCAAGGGCAGCATATATCAAGACATTCACAACAGACGAGAAGTGCATGAAAGTTTTTACAGAATACAAGGCGCCGTACATCAAGAGAGCAGCTAAAAATATTTTTAGCATAGATGGACGGATCTTAACCTCTTTTAGATACGAACGTGTAAAGTAGAGTTGGATCAGCCAGACCAAACCTTCAGTCACAACAGATACGATTGACGCCCCAATATATCCCAGAGGCGGGATCAAGAGGAGATTCAAGCCAACACTAAAAACAGCTGGAATGGTTGTTGATAGCATAAATTCACGATTGCGATTATGAGGTATCAAAATCTGGATGCCCATTATGTTAGTCCAGCCAATAAAGAACATTCTAAAGACCATGATGGCAATCGCATAGCGAGCGTCTTGGAAGTCTTGCCCCAAGAAAAATTGAACAAAATCTTTGTTAACAATCAAAATACCAGCAATCATCGGAAAAATAACCAAGTTATAAACCAGAAAGGACATTTCATGTAACTTGTTAACCGCCTTTTGATTGCCTGATGAAAGGAGATTAGAGACCCGAGGCAACATGACACTACCTAGGGACGTTACCAAGGTCAACAAAATATTCAATAATTTCAAGGCTTGATCATAGATCCCGACATCCTTGGTCGAGGACAAGGCACCTAACATCGTGCGATCTAGCGTGATGTAGAGAGAAATGGCAATCTGTGGCAGAAACAAGAGAATAACTGGTTTGATATGCTCTTTGGCATAGGCTATATCCAGATGTGGCTTGCGAATGTGTTCCCGAGCAGGAAGCCACATACTCAACTGCCCTAATAGATCATAGGCAACCAAGAGGATGATATACAAGTACAAGTCATATGGTTTCTTAACAAATAGGAATATCGATACAACACCTAGAAGTTTGACCATTGTGTTACGAGCTGTGATTTTTTTGAAATCTTCTAACCCTTGAAAGAGCCAAGAGATATCAAAACCACGAGACAGCAAACTAAAGCCAAGTATATAGGCAATTGGATTGTTCATCGACGGTACAAGCAAGCAGACAATGATATACAGAGTAACCGCTAAACAGGTTGAAAGGACTTGTAAACTGTAAATACCCCAGAAGGTCTTTTCAACTTCCTTACGATGGCTAGAAATTTCCTTGGTCCCATAATTCGCTACTCCCAGCGTCGCTAGTAGGATAAAATAAGTCACGATAGAGTTATAGTATCCGTAAGACCCCAAATCATCCGAGGAGAAAACCCGAGTGATATAAGGAGTTGTAATCACTGGTAGGACGATAACGAGTAGCTGATAGGACAGATTGTACAAGTAATTTTTTAAAACTCTCACACTGCTTCCCTCATCTCAGATTTTTCTCCTTCAAAATCCATTGCTGGGATAGTAGCAAAGAGAAGGAACATAAAGATATTGTAAGATGGACGAACCCAGAAGGCCTCAAACATACAGTTGAAGGCAACTAAAGACAAGATGGTTAATAGCAAATACTCTTTACGTCGATAAAGCTTCCAAGATTGAAAAATATAGAAACAAATCAAGATAACCACTGGAATCATACCATAGGTAAATAGCATTTGGACATAAGAAGAATCAACATAATCATAGTTTAACACAGTTTCAGTCTTTCCTCCGTAACCAGTAAATGAGATTCCTCGTATACCAAATAATTCTATACCATATTTTTTTAAAGCTTCATGCCCTAAATGTAATCGCATGCTGAAAAAGTTATTCAGAGAAACATATATTGGATGAGACCAACTAAATTTGTTGGATAGATAAATCATGACCGAAGAAGCGATACCAGCCGAAAAAGGCAGTAGGGAAAATAAACGCCATTCAGTCTTGTTACGATAATAAAAGTATAGAAAAATTCCTGTTGCTGCTAAGATGGAGCCTGCATTTAAACGGGCATCGCAATAAACAATAATAAAGGCCGCCAAGGCTACACCTGATAGGGTTCTTAGGAAGATAAACTTCTTTCTAAGGAGATAGGAAAGGGCAGTAAAGAGATAGAAACAATGAGAGGCAAAGTCGGTTGGATAGATAAAACCAAAAGAGTTACGTACAACTACACCCACGGGGCGAGTTTGAACAAACTGTAAATTAGGAATAACATTGACTAACGATAGTAAAATAATCAATACTATAAAAGATAAACTCGTCCAAGTATAAATTTTAAGTATAGACTCTAAATCTGCTTTATAAAGAAAAACAATCAACAGCAAAAACATTAAACCATTTAAGTTTCCTGCCTTATAATAAACCATACTTCCAACTAAAATGAGGGTAGGTGCAAATATTAAAAAACTCAAAGAATAGTTACGAATATATAAAAAACGCACAGCTAGTAACATGATTGCAAAGAAAGGAACAAAATTAGGTATACTAGGTAATACAGGTGCTAACATTGAAGTGTTTATCATATCTATAGAAATTATCACAAATAAAACTGCTGTCACGAGCAATTTATCACGTTCTATCTTTAACATTTTCTTTTTCCTTTTTTAATCTCTAACCTCTTTTATTTCATTGAGGCTTTTTTAATTTTTTAAATTGATAATACAGACCTGGAACCAATGATAACATAAGATAAATCGCCTTGTTTTTCAAGTTAATCCGCTTATTTTTCAAGATTCTTCTTAGATAAGGACGAATCCTTCTTTGAATGCGAACGATTTCCTCTTTGGAAGAATCTGAGATTAAGATGAAAATGTGGAGACTACCGATGAACAAACGGGCGATGATAGCATCATCAAGTTCTGTATTGGCAGAATAGTCCTTCTGGACAACTTCTGCCAAATGATCCATAGAATCATAAAAATCATAGTGCTTACTATTGAAGTTTGATAAGGTAATACTGTTTGGTCTACGATAATAATGATAGATACCTAAATCAATCACACAAACTGATTCCACTTCTTTCAAGTAGTCACTGATAACATATAAGTCTTCATAGATTTTCCCTTTTGGATAGGGGTATTTTTCTACGATATCTCTGGGAAAGAGTTTAGCCCAAGCAGAGACAGTGGCAATTGTACCATAAAGCATCTCTATTAAAGTTTCTTCAGAAGAAAGAAGGGTAGCTTTCGCTAGCATTTCTTCATTTATTTGGTAGTTTTGGTAGGAATCATGTTCGTAAGTATCCTTACCTTTTCCTGCGACAATACGAGCACCTGTACGTTTTTGAAGTTCCACCAAAAGTTCAAGTGCACAAGGCTCAAAATAATCATCTGGATCTAGGAAAACAATCCATTCCCCTTTAGCTTTTGCGACACCATAGTTTCTAGCATCAGACAAGCCACCATTTTCTTTATGATAGGCCGATACCCAATCATACTCACTTGCATATTGATCGCATAGTTTCCCAGAATCATCCGTGGAACCATCATCAACTAAGATAACTTCAAAATCTTTATAGGTTTGATTGACCAAGCTTTCCATGGCATAATGAAGGTAGTCCTCTACATTATAAATAGGTACAATTACTGAAATCATATTTTCTTTTCTTTCTCTTACTCAGTTAGATATTTAAATCTCAAATGAACTTTTATCTGGTAAAAGTTGATTCATAGCTTTAATAAAGTCATCCATCACCTGATCTTCATTTTGGACATTAAAACCGTCATTAATACACATAACCTTATATTTCCTAGAATTTAGAAGTTTCCAAAAATCTGGCCCAGCATTATCTAATGAAAAGAGACCGCCTAATTTAGGATCCCCGATTGCATATTGACCACTAGCAATCTGCCAATACTTAAAGAGCCAAACATTGGTATCAGATGGACTTCTAAATCGACTAGCAGATGTTTTTTCTAAGACATCTTTTTCCTTTTCCCATACCAATTCCATTGTTGACTTTAAGAGTGGATGCGTTAAATGATTCTCCCAAAAACCACAAATAAATTTGCTGTGTCTATACAATAAAGATTTAGCAATACCTTTAAAACCTTGTTTAATTGAGAAGAATTTGCCATTCTTTAAAATTTCCTCACGAGTAAAATGTGTTGTTATAATTCCCATATCATTCATTTGGAAATGGCCAGTGCCATATCTCTCCGTTGTAATAGGAGCTAAAGCCGTAACATACTTTGGTAAACCATCATCTGAAAAGAAATCTGTCGGTTCAACTGGAGCTGTGAGATAAACATCATCGTTAAAGAACACAAAGCACTCAGAAAGACCTGGAATCCGATGGATATTGCTTTCGATAGGATTGGCAGAAAAAACTGGTAGATAATCCTTACAGATAATCTCTGTATGATCTACCAAGACCAATTTTTCACTGTTTATATCTAACCAGCTTGGCTTTTGCTGGTCAGTCACAAGATAGACCTTATTGACCCAAGGGGCAAACTTTTCTACCCCTCTAAACCAGTATTTAAAGGTTCCCCATTCACGATAAGTCTTGTCCGAATTCATGCTTTCCTTAGAGGTATTAATTGTTCCATCGTACTGTGCTTTCTTTTTTCTCCAAACCGGATCATTACCATCAACCCAGGTAACAACAAAATCAATTTTTTCTACCATTCAGTCTCTCCTATTTAAAATTCCAATAGTCTATCCATCAATTTTATAGAGGTATATTGTTCAAAGTACAGGGCCTTTGCTTTATCAACTTTTTGAATAATATCATCAACTATAGGATTGAAATGTTCCATTAGCTGTGCTAGTGCCTCAAAATCCCCTGAAGGATAAAAAGTCACCAGAGATTCATCAACATAATCTCGAACAGAGGGAATATCATTCACAATGATAGGAACTCCTAGAGACATTGCTTGAAGCATAACCATATGACCAGCGGATAAATCAATATCTTTTAACGATAGGACAAGGAAATCAGACTTAGCTAATACATCTCCAAAGGTTTCTACTACTACATCAGATAAAACTTGAATGTTTGAACCATGCGTAGGAACTCTCCATGGCTGAGTTGCAATCACACACGGCATTGAAAGGTTTGAAGTCTCCACTGCCTTGACTAAAGTCTCATAATCTCGGTTACTACCTCCACCTGAAAAGATATACTTAGTTGGTAAAGAACCTTGATAAGTTAGTTGATTATCATAATCTAAGCCGTAATGAATAAATTTAAATTTTTCCTGAAATTCTGGAAAGAGTTCCGAATAATAATGAATTTCTTTTGAACCATAGACTATGATATTACCGATATTCTGGAAAGACTTTTTCACAAGTTGTTTTCGTAAATAATAATAGATTTTATTTTTCTTATTCTCAAACAAAAATCCTGCTAATGTAATTTCCTTGCCACTTTTATTTAAAATTCCTAAAAAGATACCTACAAGAGGATTTACACAAATAATCTTTTTGACATCATATTTTATGAATTTCCGAGCATAATCATAGGACATTTTCCACATTAATAAATGATACAAACCACTACCGATGTATTTGAAATTACGTACTCTTCTTATAAGTGGACTTTCATAGTTGGTATAAACTACTCGGCTCCCGCCATGAAGAGATTGATAATGCTCTTCATTCTTTTTTTGCAGCTCACTGTCTAAAATGATTAAATTTTCCATTATACCCCTTATTGTAAATTATCATAAAATTCCGAGAAGTTCTTGATGTAACTCTCCAAAGAAAACAGCTCTCTTTGTCTCTGATATCCTACTCGCCCAAATTTTTCTCTTTTTTCAGAACTATCTAGTAATAGAGAAATGGCATTAGAAAGTTCTTGAGGACGATTTGGTTTGACTAAGCAACCACTTTTGTCATCTACTACCATTTCAGCTATTCCCCCATTGTTATAACCAACAACTGGTTTTGAACAAGCCATGGCTTCTAGGACTACTGTAGGTAGGGAATCAGGTTTTATACTTGGTAAGACAAAGATATCAAACATATTATAAAGTTCAGAAGTCTTATCGTAGTAATCAATACGTTGAATTTGTGACACAACAGATGAAGAAGCTATTCTATTATCTAGTTCTTCTAAGCGCCATTCTTCACCAGGAAAAACACCTCCAGCTAGGAAAGCCACCGCTTTCTCATTCTTTTCCAAAAGTGGCTCGACTGCTTCTATGAAATCATTTTGCCCTTTGATAGCATTGACCCGACCAATCATGCCAATCACAAGTGCATCTTGCGCAATGTCAAATTTTTCACGAATAGAAGACGCATCCATTGGATAATAGACAGCATTATCGACACCGTTATAAATCACTTCCACTTGGCTATCTTTGATAAATGGAGACTGCTTGATATGATTGGCAACCGCTTGAGACACCGTCACAATCTTGTCTGCATATCGTCCCATAAGCATATTGATAAAGTCAGAAATAGCTTTGGGTTTGACGATAATCTCATGAACATGCCAAATCAAAGGTAGCTTGAGCTTGCGTTTCAAATAGATGCCCTCCAAAACAGCCGCTGTATTATTGTGAACCATATCTATATTGTGTTCTCGAGCATAGAGGGCGATTTGCTTAGCATAGAAATTATAAGAGCGAATATAGTCGGCAATGCCTTTGGGATTGAAATACTTTCTTCGTAAAATCGGATAATCCAACACACTGACCTGAGCCCCAACTTGACGCAAGGCCTCTACTAAAACACCATCATTTGGCAGGATGACGTGAGCTTCAAATTCTTTGGAATCCAATCCTTTGATCAATTCCAATAAAACCTTATCTGCTCCATACATTTCTGCACCAGCATGCAAGTATAAAATCCGTTTCATTCCCTATCCTTTAAACACTTCTTCATAATCTGACACAATCTTTTCCCATGTGAAAGCTGAGAGGATTCTTTGGCTTGACTTGAAATCCAAGTCAGTTATTGCTGCCTGATCAAATCCTTCTACTTCCTCAATGACACGTGCCAACTCATCTTTTTTCCAATAAATGGCCCCGTCTTCACCAACCTCACGGTTAAAGCCAACATCTAGCAACAAATTCAGTTTTGTGGATGCTAGGGCTTCCAGTAGAGAAGGGTTGGTCCCTCCAACCTCATGCCCATGGAAATAGGCAAAGGCATTTTCGCGAATGTACTTGAGCAACTCTTGGTCATAGACAGTCCCGACAAATTTGACCCTAGGATCTTTATCAAAACCAGTATCTTGTAACAACTGGTCGTAAAATTTATTCTGCTCCACATTTGTGATGAGAACAAAGTCCTTTTTGGACTTGGACTTGATAAATTCACGAATCATGGCTTCGTAGTTATTTTCAGGAACAAATCGTCCCACTACTAGATAATAGCCATTTTCGCTAACTCCTTTTTCCTGATACCAATTCCGAACTTTGGCATCTTCTGCTTTCAGGATTGAAGGAATAGTATCCGTTCCATAGGCAATATAGGTGGTCTTTGGTTGGTACTGCTTATAATCCTCTTGGATATATTGTTCGATATTTTTGCTGTCACAGACCAGTAAATCTGCATGTTTGACCATGAGCTGCTCTGAAAATTTCCAATACTTACGAACTGGTAAACTCCACTTTGCTCGCAACCATTCATGACCATCAGGATTTACCAGCAATTGGCCTCCGATGGCACGAATTTTTTTCTTAAGCCCAGAAATAAAAGGACCGATGCGACAAGCTAGAATGTAAAAAATGGGAGCCTCGTCCTTGTTTTCCTTAGCCAATTCAATAGCCTTGTTGATCGCTGCGATATCGTAAGCAATAGCACGAGCTGGTCCGATATTGGGTACATCGATGTTGAAGCAAATGGCTCCATTGTGCTCAAACTGATCTTCCGTAATACCAGACTTGGCTGAATTTTCACGCATACAAGCAACATAGTATTGTATGTTGCTGTCTTTTTGATATTCGGTTAATTTTTCAACAAAGGTTTCAAATCCTCCATACTTGGCAGGAATCCCCTTTGAACCAATGATATAAACTGACTTTTTCATCTCTCTCCTAACAGGACTGAAGGGCAGAAATTACTTCGCCCCTTCCCTCATAAAGACCACTTTAACGGTCTTTAACAATATTTCAATATCTTTCCAGATTGTCCAGTCATCAATGTAAGCTACATCTAATTTGACAACTTCATCGAAATTTTTGATTTCACTTCGTCCACTAACCTGCCATAAACCAGTAATCCCGGGCTTAAAACTGAGACGACGTTTCTGTTCTGGCGTATACTTTTCATACTCATCAATAGTTGGAGGACGAGTCCCTACTAAACTCATATCCCCAATTAGTACATTCCAAAACTGCGGCAACTCATCCAAACTTGTCTTACGAATGAAGCGTCCAATTGATGTAACACGTGGGTCATTGTCCATTTTGAACATCCCCCCCTGCATCGTATTCTGATTCATCAGCTGTTGTTTAATCTCTTCCGCATCTACACGCATAGAACGAAACTTATAAAAAGTGAAGCGACGGCCATTTTTCCCAATACGCGTTTGAGAAAAAATGGCCGGCCCACCATCTCTTCGAATCAGTGGTACCAATACTAAACCAACTACAGCAAACAGAATAAGTCCAACAATAGCTCCGCAAATATCTACAATTCGTTTGGCAACTACATGACTAGGCTTGTAAAATTTTGTTGAAAAGGTTACAACATTCAAACCTGCCATTTCACGAATTTTTTTATCACTACCCAAATAGTCGTTAAAAGCATTTAGGTTAACTGTCACATCTATTCCCATTGTTTCAAAAAGAGAGATATAATCTTCAATATTATACTCCTCACTAGGCAGATTGATAAAAACTTCATCAACAACTTCATGAGTTGCAAAATTTAAAACATCTTCAACTGGTACTACTTTTAAGTGCTCATGTTGAAAATTAGGCTGATCTAAGACACTAACAGCTTCCAATTCCCATAGAAAATCACTTGATTCTAACAGTTTGTCTATTACCTTCTCTACTCTAGACGTAGCCGTAATCAAGAAAACTTTTTTTCTCCCTTTAAAATTTGGTAATAGAAGTTTCCAATAGCGTTTAATACATAGATTCAATAGATATAGTAACACGGAATGCATTGTTAAAAAGTAGATCATTCCTCGTCTTGAAATACTAAAGCGTTCCTTCAAGAAAAAATTAGAAATACTTATTGCCAATGCAAAGAAAATAATATACTTCGCTATTTTGATAAACTCAGCCAAGTACCCTCTTTTGAAAAAATCTTGTCCATAATCACTAATATAAAAGACAAGATAATGGAGAATGTATAGGATAACCATTGAAGTATATACAATCTCTGTTTCTTTAACAAAACTGAGTAAATAAGCTAAAATAATGACAAGAAAACTCTGGAATACTGCCAAAGAAATCTTCAATCCCTTTTCTTCCATAATATCTTCCCTAGGCTATTTATTATTTTTTGCCATAATTCCCATAGTTTCCATATGCTCCATAGGAGCCATATTTTTCGACTGAAGTATTAAATTTATTTAGAACTACTCCTAGAAATGGTTTGCTTGTTTGTTCGAGTTGTTCTTTAGCTTTTTGGACATCGCGACGATTTGTTTCACCAGCCGCAGTCACCAAAACAGAAGCATCACATTTCTGAGTGATGATTGCAGCATCAATAACAACTCCTATTGGTGCGGTATCAACAATGATATAATCAAAGTATTTATGCAGAGTATCAATCATAGTTGCAAAATTTTCACTTTGTAGCAGAGCTGTAGGGTTTGGGGATACAGAACCTGCCTGGATAACAAATAAATTTTCAACATTTGTTTCACATAAACCTTGCGATAAGTCTGTTGTCCCTGATAAATATTCTGTTAACCCTGTAATCTTTTCACGTGATTTAAAAACACCCGACATGACAGAATTACGGATATCCGCATCGATTAACAGTGTCTTATATCCCGCACGCGCGAAAGCCCAAGCAATATTAGTAGAAGTTGTTGATTTTCCTTCCCCAGGCTTTACAGATGTAATTGCAATTACTTTTAAATTATTCCCACTCAGTTGAATATTGGTGCGAAGCGCATTGTAGTACTCTTCAGCTTTTCTTGCCTGATCCAATTTTTTGTGTGCAATTTCTAACGTTGGCATTTCTCTCTCCTATCTCAATTTATCCAAGTTTGGAACAACTCCCAAGAGTGCAATTTGCATAACATCCTCAACATCTTCTGGGCGTTTCACTCGTGTATCCAAGAGTTCAACAAGGAGAACAGTGACAACCATCGCAACTGCTCCCACAAGGAATCCAACCATTGTATTACGACGAATATTTGGAGACGATGGCGATGTTGCAGGACGTGCTTCTTCAAGTGTCGTCACATCTGAAACTCGCGTTACACTGATGATTTTTTGAGCAGCAACCTCTCTCAAAGAGTTGGCAATCCGACTTGCTTCTTCCGGTACGCGATCAGTAACAGAGATAGAGACAATACGTGTATCAACAGGAACTGTCACTTTAATTTTACTAGCAAGACCTTTTGGAGGGAGTTCTAATTTCAAATCAGTCGCAACCTTCTCTAAAACGTCTTGCGAGAGAATGATTTCACGATAGTCTTTTACCAGGTAAGATCCTGCTTGCAAGTCTTGGTTAGTCAAGCCAGGCTTATCTCCCTGATTACGATTGACCACATAAATTCGGGTCGTACTCGTAAACTCCGGCTTCACAATAAAACTACTGTAGGCAAATGCTACTGTCCCTGTCACGAATGCCACCAAAGCAATTAAAAATTTTCGTTTCCAAAGGATTTTAAGCAAGTGAAATACATCGATTTCCATCATATTTTGTTCTTTCATTTTTTCTCCTATATCAATTGATCCATTATTATTTTTCGGGGATTATCCTTAAAAAGTTCCTTAGCCTTATCTTTACTGTATTTTTTTGCAATGATATCATAGGCTTCCTCCATATGAGGAGGTCTGTGATCCAAGTTGTGCATATCACTTGCTATCACGTGAACCAGATCTCGTTCCAAGAAATACTGGGCTCTCTTTTTCATGAATTTATAGGTTTCTCCGAAGAGTTTAGGCTTCAAAACATGAGAACTATTAACCTGAGTATAACATCCCATATCAATCAGTTCTCGCACGCGCTTTTCATTGTTTTCTAAAGCATCGTAACGTTCAATGTGGGCAATGACGGGTGTAATGCCTATCATTAGAATATCACTCAATCCCTTATGCATATCTCGATAGGCTGTATTCATACTAAATTCAATTAAAGCATAGCGACTATCGTTAAGGGTTGGGATTAATTTCTTTTCTAACTTCTCAACAACATCCGGCGTATAGTAAATTTCTGCCCCATAGGCAATGATTAAGTCATCCGCAACTTCCTTAGCCATTTCTCGCACCTTCAGAAAGTTGGTTGCGATTTTTTCTTCAGGAGTTTCGAACATCCCTTTTCGTCTATGCGAAGTGGAAACAATTGTTCTCACTCCTTGATTATAGGCCTCTCTAAGTAGTTTTTTACTCTCCTCTATCGACTTTGGACCATCATCTACATCAAAAACGATGTGCGAATGGATATCTATCATGCTACTTGCCCTCCATCACATCATTGATAGCAGCTTTAGCAGCAGCTAAACTGCTATCGTCAATTTCCATCATGTAGAGGTTACTATCTGGCATAGCATAGGATGGAAGATCTGTTCTACCCGTTCCTTTCAAGTCTTGAGAATTAACCTTATACTTACCACCACTATCCAGCTGGGTATTGACCAAATCCATCATGGTTTCTAGCGGCATATTGGTTTGCAAAGAGTCTTGTAATCCTTTGATGATGTTATCGTAGTTTTTTAAAGCCTCAGTTGACGTCAACTTCTGAATAATAGCAACAATGACCTTTTGCTGGTTCCGACCACGATCACGGTCTCCATCTGCTAAAGAGTAGCGTTCGCGGACAAAGCCAAGGGCCTGTTCCGAATCTAGATGAACATTTCCTACAGGAAAATGGTACTTACCATGCAAAGAAGTGAAATCCTGATCATTATAGACATCAACGCCACCTAAAAGGTCAATCAATTTCAAGAAAGAAGTGAAGTTCAAACGAACATAGTAATTGATATCAACCCCGTATAGGTTTTCCAAAGTATGAATTGACGAGTCCACTCCATAGATTCCAGCGTGGGTCAATTTATCCTTTTGATTGTTTCCTCCATCCGCAATCGGAACATAGGAATCTCGAGGCGTTGTAGTCAGAAGAATTTTCTTGGTATCTCGATTCACAGTCATTAGAATATTCACATCAGAACGAGATACTGAACTAATCGGTCCGTAGGTATCAATTCCACTGACATAAATATTAAACGTCTGATTTTTAGATACCTTTGGTGCCGCAACATCCTTGGTTAGTTTTTTTGTATAGATTTTCTTAATTTTCGAAGCATAATCTGGATACTCTGCTTCGATGATGTTTTCAAAAACACTATTTAAGACAATTGCTTTCGTTTCGCCAGAAAGCAGACTCTTATAAGCTGCTAGATAAGAAGTACTCTGTTCAACTGTCAAGTCTTTACTCTGTGTCGTCTTAATATCCGCCACCAACTTTTGGATATTATCATTATCTGTTTCAGTCGGACCTGTTACACTATCCAACTGGGTCACATTATTGATTTCACTATCTTTTAAAACGACCACACTCATTGAATACTCTGAATAGTTTGATGTCGCATTGATGTGATTGGTCAACCCTACAAACTGATGAAGTGCAAAGAGTGAGACAGAACTGACTAGTACAGCAAGCGTCAAAAAGAAAACCGTGAATTTCTCGGCTTTTTTATAAACTATCAGTAGGGTTGCAATTACAATAGAAATTAGAATTAAAATCGTAGCCAGAATATTGAGATATCTAAAGGCCAGGATATTATGTTTAAAAATCAAGAACAACAAAAAACCACTCAATAAAAAATAAATGGCTAATAAGAATATATTAATATTTCGCTTCGCATTCCCTAAACGAGCTCTCTTTGAGCGTCTACTCATAATAATCTCCTAAACCTTTATAATTAAAACCATTATATCATAAACCAACAATAAATGCCATTCATTCATTATAATTAAGCGTTTTTATTTATACCTTTTTCCCAAAAAAAATTTAGGTCATTTACTCGTTTTTAGTTTAATGGATACAAAAACAAGGCTCCTGAATAGGAAACCTTGTTCTCATCTTATTTTACGTGGTTTTCAAACTCTTTTTGGCTCTTTTCGATAGCTTTTTTACTTTCTTCTTCCCACTTAGCCTTGGCTTCATCAAATTGTTTCTTGGTAACAGGGTCTTTTTGTAATCTCATGTACTTATAATTATTTCCGTCACCCTTGATTCCCACTAGGGAGTAGGCACGTGTAAACGGAGTTACTTTGGTTACAGAGGCTGTACCGCCATTTGACATAGCAGACATGACCAGAGAATTGTCAATCATCCAAGCTTGAGCTGCAGCGTATTTTTCATAACGCTTAGCGACATCTTTATTCTCAACATCTGCTTCTTTTAGAAGTTTCGTATAGATATCGAGCCCCAAACTCTTAATGAGCTCTTGGTCTTCCTTGGCATCAAGACCAAAAATCTTGAGATAGAAGCCAGTTTCAGCATTGAAGGGATCTAGATAAGTTGATGGATCCTGGTAATCACCAACCCAACCATCAAAGTTTAGGTCGTAGTCACGAGCTGCTGGATTTGGTGCTAGGAAGGCAACATTTCCAAAGTCATCTGTAGAAAGCTGTTGAACATCAATGACGATATTGTCAGAACCTAGTACTGTTTCAAGGGTTTGTTTGACCGAGTTCATACCAGAGACCGCATTTTTATTCGTCTGATCAACAGGGACATCCAAATGGATTGGGAAAGTCACGCCTTGGGCTTCCAATTCCTTTTTAGCTTCCGCAAATTTTGCTTGGGCCTTTTCCTTGTTAAAGTAGGCATCTTGAGCATCTGCCAAATTGATACCTGACCACTCAGTTCCGTAGTTCACAAGCTTAGAAGCTGTTACTTCTCCAAAGGTCTTATCTCCCACCTGGACAAATGTTGGAGGAACTAGAGTATTACGAAGGGTTTTGCTCGCTGCTTCTTCACCGTTAGATTGAGCAGAGTAGGCTGTTCGATCAATACCAAAGTTGATAGCTTGACGGAAATTTTTATTTAAGATAGCTGTTTGAGCAGATTTCTTTTGTTCGTCCGTTGTTTTAGCGGTATGATTATAGGTTTTGCGGTTGACGTTAAAGTTAAAGTACCATGATGTCTTGTCTTGTAAGCTATAGACGATATTGTCTTGGTATTTTTCTTTTGTCTTAGCATAGTTCGAACTATTTGGATAGACTCCTGCAATCGAGTAAGCACCACTTTCAAAGTTTCGAATGGTCATCTCCTGATCTGACCCATCAAAGTAAGCTAACTTAACTTTTTCAATGGTTACTTTATCATGGTCATAATAGTGTGGATTCTTCACATATTCGATCGAAGATTTTGATGTGAAATCTTTTAACAGATATGGACCATTATAAAGGATACTGTCTGGTGTCAAGGTACCAAAATCTTTATCCTTTGATTTCAAGAACTCTTCGTTGACTGGGAAAAGAATACTATTGGTTGTCTTTGAATTCCAATACGGTTCTGGTCGAGTCAAAGTGTACTCGACTGTGTAATCATCCAAGGCTTTGACACCGACAGTTGAAAAGTCATTGGTCACACCCGTCACATAGTCATTCAATCCCTTGATTGAATTTTGGATCAGATCCATGGCTTGCCCCTTATTGTCCGCGGCATATTTGATCCCAGTGACAAAATCCTGAGCTTTGACTGAAGCGTATTCCTCACCATCAGCCGTATACCACTTGGCATCTTTTCTAAGCTTGTAGGTATAGGTCAAACCATCTGATGAAACAGACCAATCCTCCGCAAGAGCAGGTACGAGGTTCCCATAGCTGTCATTTTCTAACAAACCATCTACAAGATTGGTAATAACGGCAGTGTTATCTGCATAATAATCTAGGAGATAGTTAAAAGTTGTTGGATTCGCACTAAATGTTGATGAATAAGTGCTAGTATCTGTGTTGGACTGTCCACATGCCGAAAGCAAAATCCCGGTCGCTAAGACAAGACCTGTCCCAATCAGTCTTTTTTTCATTTTGATCATCATTCACTCCTTTATGTCACTTTTTATAACATAACCATATTTTATCAAATTTATTCAAAAATGTAAAGTTACCGCTTTTATGACAACTGGTGTATCAAAACAAAAAAGGAAGCACAGTTTCCTGCAACTTCCTTTTCTATTTATAGATTACTTGACGTGTTTTTCAAGTTCTTTTTGGTATTTGGCATTTGTCTCGATTTTTTCTTGTTGCCATTTCTTGAAGGCTTCTTCGTATTCTTTTGCAGTCACAACGTCATTTTGCAACTCCAAACCTTTGAACACAAATGGGTCTCCCTTGACTCCGACTTGAGAGTATGCTTTTGAGAATGGTACAGTTCGGCTAACAGTTGGAGAACCACCTGAAGAAGCAACTGGGATTAAAAGTGAACTATCCGATACCCAAGCTTGAGCTTTAGCATATTTTTCATAACGCTTGTTAAGGTCGCTGGTTTCAGCTGCAGCGTCATCCAAGAGTTTCTTGTATTCGTCCAGTCCAACTTGAGCCATCACTTCTGGATCTTTTCCGCGATTGATCCCCAAGTGTTTAAGGGCAGAACCCTTCTTAGCATCAAGGATGTTGAGGTAGGTAGCCGGGTCTTGATAATCTGGTCCCCAACCAGTTCCGTTCAAGTCATAGTCTTTTTGGGATGGAACCTTGGCTTGAGATGTAATGCTCATTTTCTCATTATCTGTCATTTGAAGGACATCGACAATGACATTTTCAGTACCAAGTGATGATTCGATAGACTGCTTGAGTGAGTTAGTTTGTTGAACCGCGATTACATCTGTTTGTTCAACCGGGATATCCAAATGGATTGGGAAGGTAACCCCCTTGCCCTGCAATTCTTCCTTGGCTTTAGCAAAGGCTGCCTTAGCTTTTTCAGGACTGTAAATTGTATCCTTGCCATCTGTAAGAGCTACATCTTTCCACTGGTCTCCATATGAAACGAGCTCTGCCTGTGCCAACTCTCCAAAGGTTTTTTCACCAACTTGAACGTAGTCATGTGGCACTAGGCTGTTACGGATAATCTTGTCCGCACCTTCTTCACCATTCAACTGAGCAGTATAAGAATGACGGTCAAGAGCAAAGTTCAGCGCCTGACGGAAGTTCTTGTTGAGAAGAGCTTCTTTCGTTGATGTTTTTTGAGCTTCGTCTGTTTTGGCTGTTTTATTGTAAGATTGGCGGTTTACGTTAACAGTGAGGTAGTAGCTTGTCGCTTCTTGTGGACTGTAGACAATCTTATCGCCGTACTCTTGTTTAGTTGACTCAAAATTTGAACTTGTCGGGAAGAGACGAGCTGTTGTATAAGCTCCTTGTGTAAAGCTACGAATCAAAGATTCTTGGTCTGATCCATCGTAGAAAGTTAGTTTAATGTTGTCAATCTTGACATTATCCTTATCCCAGTAGTTTGGATTCTTTTCATATTCAATGACTGATTTTGAAGTCAATGATTTCAAGAAATAAGGACCATTATATAGGATACCTGATGGGGTTGGTGCACCGTAGTCGCTCCCTTTAGAATTCAAAAATTCTTCATTAACTGGGAGCATGGTTGCAGTTGTGACCTTAGAGTTCCAGAAACTTTCTGGTTTGTTGAGCGTGTATTCTACCGTGTAATCATCAACAGCCTTAACTCCTACGGTAGAGAAATCATTGCTCTCACCACTAACATACTCTGCCAAACCTTTGATAGAATCTTGAATCAAAGAAAGACCATCTGATTTTCCGTCAGCAGCATGTTTAAGCCCAGTAACAAAGTCTTTAGCTTTAACTTCAGCGTATTCTTCTCCATCAGAAGTATACCATTTTACACCCTTACGAAGTTTGTAGGTGTAAGTCAAACCATCCTTTGAAACAGACCAGTCTTCTGCAAGTGATGGAATTAAGTTCCCATACTTATCATTTTCCAAAAGACCATCAACAACGTTTGCTATAACGTCAGAGGTTGAGCTCTTGCTCGTCACACTATAGTCCAAAGAAGATGGATCCATAGCGTAGACATAAGAGAATGTTTTGGGAGCATCCGCTTTCTTTTCACTTTGCCCACAAGCAGTTAACAGTAGGGCTGCACTCAAAACAGCACCTGCTCCTAAGAGCCACTTTTTCGATTTCATAAGTAATCTCCTTAAAGATAGTGTTTTCACCATTATACCCTATTTTTTCATAAAAGCAAGGACTTTCGCCAGATTTTTTAGAAAATTCTAACAAATATTTTTTAAAGGCTTTTCTATATATTTTTCAACAAAAGAACCCCAAGCATCAAAGGCTTGAGGTTCACTTATTTTAATCCGTTAGTTCCACACAGAAAGCATCCCATGGAGCCAAGGTCTGTTTTTCAACTGCTTCTTTAGCAGTAGTGTTTTTAATCAAGATTGACTTAATTCTTCCTTCTACTGAAAAGTTTTGTTTTTCATTGGACAAGTTAGCCACAACTAGGAAACGACGGTCACCGTCCTTACGAATATAGGCAAAGACCTTATCAGTCGTATCGAGTAATTCAAAATCAGCTCGAATCAACCAGCTGTTCTCCTTACGGATTTGAACGAGTTTTTGATAAGTATAGAAAATAGAATCTGGATTTGCCAGTGCTTCTTGAACGTTGATTTCTTCGTAGTTTGGATTAACTGCCAACCAAGGTTGACCTGTTGAGAAACCAGCATTTTTGCTTTCATCCCATTGCATCGGAGTACGGGCATTGTCACGACCGATGATACAGATGCTGTCCATGATTTCTTCTATCGGAACGCCTTTTTCAAGAGCTTCACGCGCATAGTTGAGAGATTCAATATCTTCTACTTGCTCCAGTGTCTCAAACGGATAATTGGTCATCCCAATCTCCTCACCTTGGTAGATATAAGGTGTCCCTCTCATGAGATGAAGCAAAATTGCAAAGGCTTTAGCAGATTTTTCTCGGTATTCTTGGTCATTTCCCCAGATAGAGACGATACGAGGGAGGTCATGGTTATTCCAGAAGAGCGAATTCCAACCGTCATCAACTCCTAACTCTGTCTGCCATTTGTTGAAAATCTCTTTTAACTTAGCGATATTCAGCTCTTTTTGATAATGCCATTTAGGTTGCCCTTCCTGATACTGAAGACAGATGTGTTCAAACTGGAAGACCATAGACAATTCTTGTCCCTTTGGATCCGAGTAGAGCTTAGCAATCTCTGGCGTTGCTCCCCAGGTCTCTCCTACTGTCAAGAGATTCTTATCTCCAAAGGTCGCCTGATTCATTTCCTTGAGATAGGGATGGAGCATGGGACCATTATTGACTACCTTCTCATCAGGAATCTTGCCAATCATGTCAATAACATCCATACGGAAACCGCCAATCCCTTTATCAATCCAGTAGTTCATCATCTCATAAATTTTCTGGCGCAGTTTTTCATTCTCCCAGTTGAGATCGGGCTGTTTCTTGCTGAAAAAGTGGAGATAGTATTGACCCGACTTTTCATCGTATTCCCAAGCAGACCCACTAAAGATAGACTCCAAATCATTAGGCTCATCCCGCCAGATATAGTAGTCTCGCTCGGGGCTATCAGGATTTTCACAGGCCTCGACAAACCAGGCGTGTTCATCCGAGGTATGATTGACCACCAAGTCCATGATAATTCGAATGTCACGCTTCTTAGCTTCAGCGATCAATTCATCCATATCCTCCATGGTTCCGAAAATAGCAGCAATCGCTTGATAATCAGCAATATCGTAGCCATTATCATCCATAGGGCTATCATAAACAGGAGAAAGCCAAATCGCTGTGATTCCTAACTTGGCTAGATAGTCCAACTTACTAGTAATTCCTGGCAAATCGCCAATCCCATCTCCGTTGCTGTCCATAAAACTCTTGGGATAGACTTGATAGACTACGGCATTGTGCCACCATTTTTCTTGCATCTTCTTACCTCATTATTTTAATAATCCATAGTCTATGATAGCGCTTTTTAAAACTTAGTGCAAGCGTTTGCCTAATCTTTTTGATTTCTTTTTTGACTCCGTAGTTTCCTATCTTCCAATTTTTTATTATAATAGAGGTCAGAGGTAAAAAAATGAAAAAACAAGCTTTTAGTTCTGAACAATATTTGAATCTACAACGCGACCACATTTTGGAGCGCATTAACCAATTTGACGGCAAGCTTTACCTGGAGTTTGGTGGCAAAATGTTAGAAGATTTCCACGCTGCTCGTGTACTGCCTGGTTATGAGCCTGACAATAAAATCAAGCTCTTGCAAGAATTGAAAGAGCAGGTTGAGGTTGTGATTGCCATTAACGCTAGCAACATCGAACATTCTAAAGCGCGTGGCGACCTAGGCATTTCTTATGACCAAGAAGTTCTTCGTTTGATTGACAAATTCAATGAGCTGGGAATTTTTGTTGGTTCGGTTGTCATCACACAATACGCTGGCCAACCCGCTGCAGATGCTTTCCGCAACCAGTTAGATAAAAACGGGATTGATTCTTATCTTCATTATCCAATCAAAGGATACCCGACGGATATGGACCACATCATTTCTCCTGAAGGTATGGGGAAAAACGACTACATCAAAACCAGTCGTAACTTGATCGTCGTGACAGCTCCTGGACCTGGTTCTGGAAAATTGGCAACTTGTATGTCCAATATGTACCATGACCAACTCAATGGCATCAAGTCTGGTTACGCTAAGTTTGAAACCTTCCCAGTTTGGAATCTTCCCCTTCATCATCCAGTCAATTTGGCTTACGAGGCTGCAACCGCAGACCTTGATGATGTCAACATGATTGACCCCTTCCATCTTCAAACTTACGGAGAAACTACTGTCAATTACAACCGTGATATTGAAATCTTCCCAGTACTCAAGCGCATGTTGGAACGTATCCTTGGTGAATCTCCATACGCTTCACCAACAGACATGGGTGTCAACATGGTTGGTTTTGCTATTACTGATAATGACGCTGCCATCGAAGCTTCTAAGCAAGAAATCATCCGTCGCTACTATCAGACCGTTCTTGACTTCAAGGCTGAAAAAGTTGGCGAATCTGCTGTCAAGAAAATTGAGTTGCTCATGAACGACCTCGGTATCACACCTGCAGACCGTAAGGTTGCTGTTGCTGCACGTCAAAAGGCAGAAGAAACTGGTGGCCCTGCCCTAGCCCTTGAATTGCCAAATGGGGAAATCGTCACTGGTAAAAACTCTGAACTCTTTGGTCCTACAGCTGCAGCCTTGATCAATGCCATCAAAAAATCAGCTAACATCGCTAAGGAAGTGAAATTAATCGAGCCTGAAGTCGTCAAACCAATTCAAGGTCTCAAGATTAACCATCTAGGCAGTCGCAATCCTCGCCTCCACTCAAATGAAATTTTGATTGCTCTCGCTATCACCGCTATGGAAAATCCTGACGCTGCGCGTGCCATGGAAGAACTTGGTAATCTCAAAGGAAGCGAAGCCCACTCAACCATCATCTTGACCGATGAAGACAAAAATGTTCTTCGCAAGCTAGGTATCAACGTAACCTTTGATCCTTACTACCAATACGATCGCTTGTATCGCAAATAAAAACTCAAACCTCTCCTTCATCGGAGAGGTTTTCTCTCTATCTCAACAGCACCCTTTATGATATAATGAAAAAAGAAAACTGAAAGGAACTACCATGTCAAAAGAAGTTATTGTTGAAAGTTTTGAACTTGACCACACTATTGTTAAAGCACCCTATGTTCGCTTGATTGGGGAAGAAACCGGACCAAAGGGAGACATCATCTCCAACTTCGATATTCGCTTGGTGCAACCAAATGAAGACTCTATCCCTTCTGCTGGGCTTCACACTATCGAACACCTCTTGGCAAAACTCATCCGTACCCGCATTGACGGTATGATTGACTGTTCGCCATTTGGCTGCCGTACAGGTTTTCACATGATTATGTGGGGACGCCATACTAGCGCCGAGATTGCAGCTGTTATCAAAGATTCGCTCAAGGAAATCGCTGAGACTACTACTTGGGAAGATGTCCCTGGAACAACCATCGAATCTTGTGGAAACTACAAGGACCACAGCCTCTTTTCTGCTAAAGAATGGGCAAAACTCATCTTGGAACAAGGAATCTCAGATGATGCCTTTGAGCGCCATGTCATCTAAACGCAAAAGAACCAGTTACAATAACTGGTTCTTTTTTTATTCTCAAAATCTTGAGTTAGGCTTTTTCACGAATGACCAAAACGCCATTTTCCATATCTGCTTCCAGATGTTTGGCATCTAGATGATCCAAGTGGAAGTCTGTCACCTTATCACGAATTTGTTGTTCAACCACGCGACGGAGAGGGCGAACACCCATGACTTCGTCATAACCTTCTTCTGTGATAAAGTCCTTAGCTGCTTGGCTGACTTCCAAATCAATGTCCTTCTTAGCCAAGGTTTGGTTGACTTCAGCCAACATCAAGTCCACAATCTTAGAAAGGTCTTCCTTATTCAAGTGTGAGAACTCGATAACTGCATTAAAGCGGTTAAGGAACTCTGGGCGGAAGAATGGTTTCAAACGATCCATCAATTCTGGTTTGTCCGCATCTTCTGTCAAGTTGGCTTCATAACCAAATCCAGCATTTGATGTCGCGATAATGACCGTGTTCTTGAAGTTCACTGTATTTCCTTGACCATCAGTCAAACGACCATCATCCAAGACTTGGAGGAGAAGGGTGATTACTTGAGGATCAGCCTTTTCAATTTCGTCCAAGAGAATGATAGAGTAAGGATTGCGACGAACACGTTCTGTCAAGGTATTGCTATTGTCATCATAACCCACATAACCTGCTGTTGTACCGATCAATTTAGAAACGGCTGTGCGGTCACTGTATTCAGACATATCCAAGCGAATGATCGCATCCTTGGTACCAAACATATCGAGCGCTAATTGCTTAGCAAGTTCTGTCTTACCAACCCCAGTTGGACCTACAAAGAGGAAGCTACCGATTGGGCGATTGCCTTCATCAAAACCAGCACGGTTACGACGGATAGCACGAGCTACTGCTTCTACTGCCTTATCTTGGCCAATTACCTTGTGTTCCAAGCGATGAGCCATATCTTTCAAACGTTCGATATCTGACGCTCCCATTTGTGACACTGGAATACCTGTCATTCGCTCTACAGACTCAGCCACATCGTTGATGCTTGCAGTCACTTTCATGTCTTCTGTGTGGTTTTCGACTTTTTTCTCTAATTCTGCAATGCGTGTCTTAGCATTAAGAGCTGCTTCAAAGTCTTCTGCCTCAACTGCTTTTTCTTGCTTGTCTTTTTCTGCCTCAATTTCCCGTTCAACAGCATGCACATCTGTTACAGGATGTTGAGCTGCCAAGTGAGCTGCCGTTACATCGACAAGGTCGATAGCCTTATCTGGCAAGCTGCGTTGTGGAATGTATTGGATAGAATAATCCACTGCTGCTTTCAAGACTTCGTCTGGCAAGATGACATTGTGGTGTTGTTGATAGAGGTCACGAATTCCTTGAAGGATTTTAAAGGTATCCTCTGCTGAAGGAGCATTGACCTTAACTTCGTTGAAACGACGAGCAAGAGCTGCATTTTTCAAGATGGTGTTGCGGTATTCGTCTTGAGTTGTCGCTCCAATAACGGTCAATTCACCACGAGAGAGAGCTGGCTTGAGAATATCTGCAAGACCTTTAGAACCACTGTCTCCACCGATTGAACCAGCACCAAGGATTTGGTGAATTTCATCAAAGAAGAGGATAATATTCCCTGCTTCTTTCACTTCATTGACTAGATTTTGAACGTTTTCTTCAAAGCTGCCACGGTATTGAGTACCAGCCTCAAGACCTGAGATATCAATAGAAATAATTTCCTTGTTCTTAATAGCAGCTGGAACATCTCCGTTCACAATCGCTTGTGCTAGGCCTTCGACAACGGCTGTCTTACCAACACCTGCATCTCCGACCAGAACAGGATTATTTTTCGTACGACGTGAGAGGATTTCAGATGTTTCTTGAATTTCCTTGTTTCGTCCGATAACAGGATCCAACTTGCCCTCACGAGCTTCTGCGGTCAAGTTTCGGCCTAGTTTAGCAAGGACACCGTCTTGTTTCATACCTGAAGCGTGTTGTTGCATTTGCGCATCAGATTCTGCATTTCCTGGCAATTGACCAGTCGCACGATAGTGAGCAAATTCCTCAGGTGTCACTTCACGTCCATTAATCAAGTAGCGACGATTTTCAGAACTATATCCTCGCATACCACCCATCAATTGGTTAAATAAATCATCCATGTTGTTAAAGTTATTAAAGTTGTTGTTCATATTCTTTACCTCGTTAATTGTTAATTAATTGCGATCTCTGATATTGACTATCTTTGACCTTTGTTTTAAAAATTTTAGACTAGCTAAATCGCTACCCTACGTATAATTTCTGGTTTTTCTTTCTTAAATAAGCCTTCTATCATCTTCTTTTCAAAGTCTGTTAGATTTAACATAGGCCTCACCCCTTTCTAGGGTATCTATCATACATTTTCAAGAAATAGAATCATTGAAAATGAAGTTTTCTAAGGAATTCATTTTCCTTATGCTTCTACTATATCACATTGGTCAGTAAAAGTCAACATCTTTTTGACCAAGTTTGACTATTTTTTAAAAATTTTTTTGAAGTCTTGAATAGATAATGTAAGTACACAAAAAAGCCAGTCCTATAGACTAGCTTTCTTTTCATTCTAATTGAATCTTAGCTCAATGCGTCATCCATTGAAAGAACTTCGTGGAAGACACGTTGTGTCAATTCAGTTTTTTGTTCTGGAGTGAGGTATTTAGTGTTTACACAGTATCCAGAGATACGTACGATAACGTCTTCACCTGACATGATCTTTTCGTAAACATCGTTCAAGTCCATAACGTTCAAGTTAACGTGTTGTCCACCGTTTTCAAAGTAACCATCAAGGATTGTTACCAAGTTATCAACTTGCTCGTCACGAGTCTTACCAAGAGCACGTGGAGAAACTTGAGTTGTCAATGAGATACCGTCAGCTGCGTAACCAAAGTCAAGGCTAGCAAGTGAGTTCAAGTTTTGCAACCATCCACCTTTAGCTTTATTAGATGGGTTCGCACCTGGTGAGAAGAATTCAAGTTTAGACAAGTTCACAGAACCATCTTCGTTGAGGTATACACCTTTGTGGACTGGTGAGTTACCAGTTTGTTTAGAGTAAGCAACGTTAGATGTGATTGTCAAAAGTGATACTGTAGCTTCTGCGTCTTTGTAAAGTTTGTGGCTACGTAGACGAGTTGTGTAAGCTTCGATCAACCATTCTGCCAATTCGTTTGAACGTGGGTCATCTTCACCCCAACGTGGGTATTCACCGATTGTTTCGTAATCGTAGATGTAGCCATCTTCATCACGGATTGGTTTAACTGTAGCGTATTTAATAGCTGACAATGTATCAACAGTGTTAGCAAATCCACAGATACCGAATCCCATGTTAGCGCGTTGTTTAGTTGGCAAGAAGGCCATTTGAACAGCTTCATAGTTGTACTTGTCAGTCATGTAGTGGATGATGTTCAAAGCATCTACATAAGTGTCAGTCAACCAGTCAAGAGATTTTTCAAAGTTGGCTTTAACTGATTCGAATTCAAGAACTTCGTCACGGATAGGATCGATGTCAAATACTTTGTAGTCTTTGTGAACATCGTCGTAACCACCGTTCAAACCAGTAAGAAGAGCTTTCAAAACGTTTACACGAGCACCGAAGTACTGGATGTTGTGGCGTTGATCTTCGTTTTCTGGGTCAAGTGGTGACACACAACATGAGATACAGCTCATTTCACCGTATCCGTCTTTAGCCATTGTTGTAACACCTTCATATTGGATTGAAGAGTGTTTGTGGCTCATGTGCATACAGTAACGACGGAAGCTATAAGGTAATTTGTCAGTCCAAAGAACTGTCAAGTTTGGTTCTGGAGAGTTACCGATATTGTCAAGAGTGTTCAAGAAACGGTAGTCCATCTTAGTAACACGGTGACGACCGTCGTTACCCATACCAGCCATAGAAGTTGTGATGAAGGTTGGGTCACCTGAGTACAATTGGTCATAAGCTTTTGTACGAGCAAATTTAACTGTACGAAGTTTCATAACGAAATCATCAACGAATTCTTGGATTTCTGATTCAGTAAATGTACCACGAGCAAGGTCACGTTCTGCAAAGATGTCCAATACGATTGGCACACGTCCTAGAGATGTTGCAGCACCATTGATAACACGGCAGACAGCCATGAAGGCGATGTTCACCCATTGGATAGCTTCTTTGACGTTCATCGCTGGTTTGCGAACGTCAACACCGTAAAGGTCACCCAAGCGAACAACTTGTTGCAATGCTTGGTATTGAAGGTTTACTTCTTCACGAAGACGGATTGTTTCTTCATCAATCTCTTTAATTGCATTCCAGTCGTTTACTTTTTCTTGCATCAAGTAGTCTGCACCGTAAAGAGCAAGACGTGCGTAAACACCGATGATACGTCCACGTGAGTAAGCATCTGGAAGACCAGTTACAGTGTGAGCGTGACGAGCACGACGGATATTTGAAGTGTAAGCACGGAAGATACCGTCGTTAACTGTTGTTACGTATTTTGTGAAGATTTCGTGAACAGCTGGATCTGGTTCGTATCCATTTTCTTTCAAAGTCGTTTCAGCCATACGGATACCACCTTTTGGCATGAAGTTCAATTTGAAGAGTTCATCGTTTTGGATACCAAAGATCAATTCGTTTTCTTTGTCGATAAATCCAGCAGGAATATCAGCAATAGATGTTGGACGAGTGTCCATTGGGAAACGAGTTTCTTCGTAATGTGCTTTTGTTTCTTCTACGATTTTTTTGATGTGAAGTGAACGTTCTGTTGGTCCAGCAAGGAAACTTTCGTCTCCATCGTAAGGTGTGTAGTTAGCTTGAACGAAGCGAGAAATACTTGCTTTTTCTTTCCAATCTACGCCTTTGAAGCCTTCCCAAGCTTTATCAAAAATATCTTGTGCTTCAACAACTGTCTTAACAACCATGTTAATGTCCTCTTTTTTCTAGTAACAGTCATCTGTTACATTCTTGAGTCAAGTATACCATACAGTAACCGATTTCAACAAGAGAAAATCGGCATTTTAGACGCTTTCTTTTATAATACAGTCTCTTTTTCTCTCTTATCTGTATTATATTTTTGAAAGTCAGGTTGAACTTTCCCATTTTTTCAGAAAAAAGGGTATAATAAATAGAAAATGACACTAGAAAGGGATTGGAATGCTCATATTTCCATTGATAAATGATCTGTCCAGAAAAATCATCCATATCGACATGGATGCCTTTTTTGCTGCGGTGGAAATCAGAGATAATCCTAAGTTAAAGGGCAAACCTGTTATCATTGGGAGCGACCCCAGGCAAACAGGTGGGCGTGGTGTCGTTTCTACCTGTAGCTATGAGGCGCGAGCTTTTGGTGTTCATTCGGCCATGAGCTCTAAAGAAGCTTATGAGCGCTGTCCCCAAGCTATCTTCATCTCTGGAAATTATGAAAAATACAAGGCGGTGGGACTTGAGATTCGTGCTATTTTTAAACGCTACACTGATTTGATTGAACCTATGAGTATTGACGAGGCATACTTGGATGTGACGGAAAATAAACTCGGTATCAAGTCTGCCGTCAAAATAGCCCGTCTCATCCAAGAGGATATCTGGCAGGAACTACACCTGACTGCTTCTGCAGGCGTCTCTTATAACAAATTCTTAGCTAAAATGGCTAGTGATTATCAAAAACCACATGGTTTAACAGTTATCCTCCCAGATCAGGCCCAAGACTTTCTCAAACAAATGGACATTGCTAAATTTCATGGTGTGGGCAAAAAAACAGTTGAACGCCTTCATGAAATGGGCATTTATACTGGTGCGGACTTATTGGATGTCTCAGAAGTCACTTTAATTGATCGGTTCGGCAGACTTGGTTTTGACCTTTATCGAAAGGCAAGGGGCATTCATAACTCACCGGTCAAGTCCGATCGCATTCGTAAGTCCATTGGCAAGGAAAAAACCTACGGAAAGATCCTACAAGTAGAAGAAGACATTAAAAAAGAGCTGACTCTTCTCTCCGAAAAGGTAGCTCACAATCTCAGCAAGCAGGACAAGGCTGGAAAAATCATTATCCTAAAAATACGATATGCTGACTTCTCCACTCTGACTAGACGAAAAAGCCTCCCACAAGCAACACAGGACGCTAGTCAGATTTCTCAAACTGCCCTTCAACTCTACGAAGAACTAGCTGAAAAAGAAAAAGGTATCCGTTTACTAGGAATAACGGTGACAGGATTTTAAAAAGCTTGAAGGAAAATTCCCTCAAGCTTTTTTCTTATACAAATAAACGCACAAAACTATAAAGCAACAAGACGCTACCGAGTACGATACGGTATTTACCAAAGAGTGTAAAGTCGTGCTTCTTCACATAGCTGGTCAAGAAACGAATGGCAACCATGCTGACTGCGAAGGCAACACCCATAGCTACCAAGAGCAAGAACAGTTGTCCAAAACTCAATAGTTGACCTGCTTTAATAAATTTAAAAATCTTTAAGGCACTGGCTCCGAACATAACAGGAATTCCGAGATAGAAGGTAAACTCTGTTACGACTGAGCGGCTTGTTCCATTCAACAAACCACCAACAATCGTCGCACCTGAACGGCTCGTTCCTGGGAAGAGGGCGAGGACTTGGAAGAGCCCAATGTAAAGGGCTGTTTTATAAGGCAACTTGTCTAGCTCTGTTACTGTTGGTTCAATGGCTTGCGCCTTATTTCGTTTTTCAAGGTAGATAAAGGCAACACCATAGATAATCAACATGATCGCAACTGAAACCATGTTATGGAAGTTGTCATAAAACCAATCATCTAGTTTAAAAACTAATAGCAAAGGCAAGGTTGCAACGAAGACTTTTGACCACAACTGCCAAGTTCTACGAACTTCGACCTTAGTTTTACCAGGTTTGAAGGGATTGAGTTTATTAAAGTAAATGACCGTAACTGCTAAAATGGCACCAAGCTGGATGACAACATTAAACATGGATATGAAGGCTGCATTCTGGTCCTTGTATTGTACAAATTCTTCAACCAAGATCAAGTGGCCAGTACTTGAAATGGGCAACCATTCTGTAATTCCTTCAACAATCCCAAAAAAGATTGACTTCAAAATTTCAATAAAATACATACATTACTCCTTTTTCTGTCCTCTATTATAACATAATTTCAGATGTTGCGATAGATTTTTTAGAAGGCGCCGATGCTACCACCGCCTCCGCCTCCTGAGAATCCTCCACCTGAAGAACCACTTCCAGAAGATACAGAGTAATTGCTAGCTGTATTTGCGACAGCAGTATATTGCTTGATTTGTGCAGTTGAGGTGTAGAACTGTGAGTGCCAACCATAGGCTACATAAAGATTCAAATCTGGATTTTCAAGCTGAATATGGCGGACTTTCATTAACTTGCTCACCTTCTTGGCATAACCAAAGAGAGTCGCATAGACCAGTAGACGGTTCCAAAGGACGATGCTCTCTAGCTCGGCCTGATCCAGATGAGCGATATCCCGAAGCATATTTTCAAAACTCGTCCAGAGATAGAAGATCTCCGCTCCTTCCTCTGTTAGAACTCCATCGCGATAGGCTCCTCGCGTGGCAAGATAAACCCAGAAACTAGCCCCTAATCCTGTCAATCCTAAGAGTAGAAATGGGATCGAAAAGAAACCATGTGTTTGCCAGCTATAGTAAAAGAATAGCAATCCACCTAGAGCTGTTATGGCTGAACAAACTCGCATCCCGAGAGCAAGGCGGCGTTCCTCGCTTGTCAAGGGACGATAGTAGCTTGGGATACGAAGTACATGGACCTTATCCTTGACACAAGACTGAATGCGTTGAAGTCTTCCTTCAAAGGAGCGTTTGAGACGCGAGCCTGTTTCTCGGATATGTTTTTCATCTGACTCTTTGGCACCACGGTAAAGGGAAGATGAAACTTGGTAATCAGGGAAGAGCTCTGAAACAGCCAATTCTTTCTTATTTGACAAAGTCATGCGCAGGCATTCCTTCTCAAAATTGGATAAGCCTTTTTCACTGATAATTCGTAGATAAGGTTCCTCATCCCCTTGGAAAATAGATAAATGACCTCGATCTACTAAATCCAACAAGGTTGCCTGAATCAGACGTTCAAAAGTAAATTTACCAAACCCTGATTTGTTTAGGGGATTGACTTCCTCTAAGGAAGTTGAATACACAGCTTCTGCTAAAACCATTGGAGGCAAATCCATCGGTGGTTCGTAGAGTCGATGATCTTTTGAAAAGACCTTTTTAATGCTTGTACTCTGACGAAACTTCCTATAGAAGAGAGGAACTAAAAGTAAGAGGCTCATAAAAATGACAGGGAACACCCATTTCATCATTATCTCACTTTGCGCTTTTTCTGTCGCTATATTGCTTTCAATCCGGTTAAAATCGGTTAAACGTTCTTCCTCTAATCCTTGATCTGGAGCCCCTGCAAAAGCACTTCTAGGCCAGTATGCGTGTAATTCGATTTGTCGCTTTCTCGGAAGGTCTTTCATTTTGACATGATAGAGATTATTTACTTTTTCAACACTAGAGTCCCTTAGGAGCTGGCCTGCATGAAAATAGAGTTTCTCTGCTGAAGTATCAGAGCTAACCTTAAACTCAATCTCTTTGATGTCTCCAGTACTATCTGTCAAGGGTTGCCAATTTAGCTCTGCGATATCCTTATATAAGAAGAGAAGGTTTGTTAGTTTCCAGGTAACCGTTACCCGAACAGTATCTCCAGCATATCCAGCATTGTAAATTTTTACCTTGTAACCGTCCTCTTCCTCCATAGTATAGAAGGAAGCATTTTGAACAATTCTTCCATTTTTAGAGACCTGAACGGTCGGATCGGGATCAATGTCAAATCCTTCTGGCATTTTCCCAGCTTTCCCTAGTCCAACCAACTGACCATTATAATCGTCTCCAAAGCGGTAGGTAATTGTTTCCTTAAAAATTGCAGTATTATCTGCATGAATATTCAAATCACCCTGGTAGGATAAGATATCAAAATCTACTGCAAAAACCAGGTTCGGTATAAACAATAAATAAGTAAATACCAAAGCCAACAGCCATCTTTTTTTCATAATCGGTTCCCTTTCAATCTTTTTACCATTATATCATTTTTTATAAGTAAAGGCTTACTTGTATTGAAAATCTCACTATTTTTAGATACAATAGAGAGAGTCATTTTTAGACTAGAAATAGGAGAAAACATGAAAAAATTATGCTTATCTATCCTTGCTAGCCTAGCCCTTACCTTAGGACTAGTTAGCCAAGTCCAAGCCGACGAATATTTACGCATCGGGATGGAGGCAGCTTACGCTCCCTTCAACTGGACTCAAGACGACGATAGTAACGGCGCCGTCAAAATCGACGGTACCAACCAATATGCCAACGGCTACGATGTTCAAATTGCTAAAAAGATTGCCAAAGACCTTGGCAAGGAACCCTTGGTTGTGAAAACCAAATGGGAAGGACTTGTTCCAGCCCTTACTTCTGGCAAAATTGATATGATCATTGCCGGTATGAGCCCAACCGCTGAACGCAAACAAGAAATTGCTTTTTCAAGCAGTTACTATACTAGCGAACCGGTTCTATTGGTAAAAAAGGACTCTGCCTATGCGAATGCCAAATCTTTGGAAGACTTTAGTGGAGCAAAAATCACGTCTCAACAAGGTGTTTATCTTTATGACCTGATTTCCCAAATTCCAGGTGCCAAAAAAGAAACAGCTATGGGTGACTTCGCCCAAATGCGTCAAGCTCTGGAGGCTGGTGTTATTGATGCCTATGTTTCTGAACGACCTGAAGCAATGACCGCTGAGTCTGCTAACGCTAAGTTCAAAATGATCCAACCCCAACCAGGTTTCAAAACTGGCGAAGAAGATACAGCTATTGCCATTGGACTTCGTAAAGATGACAGCCGTATCAGCCAAATCAATGCGAGCATCGAAACCATCTCTAAGGATGAACAAGTAACTCTCATGGATCGTATGATCAAAGAGCAACCTGTGGAGTCTACAACAACGGAGGAAGAAAGTAGTTTCTTTAGCCAAGTCACTAAGATTCTTTCTGAGAACTGGCAACAACTCTTGCGTGGTGCTGGTATCACACTCTTAATCTCCATGATCGGAACCATCACAGGTCTCCTTATCGGACTTGCGATTGGGGTCTTCCGTACCGCTCCACTATCTGAGAACAAGGCAATGTACGCCCTACAGAAACTAGTCGGTTGGATTCTCAATGTCTATATCGAGATCTTCCGTGGTACACCAATGATTGTTCAATCTATGGTTATCTACTATGGAACTGCTCAAGCTTTCGGTATCAATCTTGACCGCACACTAGCCGCTATCTTCATCGTCTCAATCAACACGGGTGCCTACATGACAGAGATCGTTCGTGGTGGTATTCTAGCAGTTGACAAAGGTCAGTTTGAAGCCGCAACTGCTCTTGGTATGACCCACAATCAAACCATGCGTAAGATTGTCCTACCTCAGGTTGTCCGTAATATTCTACCTGCTACTGGTAATGAGTTTGTCATCAACATCAAAGATACCTCTGTATTGAACGTTATTTCAGTTGTTGAGCTTTATTTCTCAGGAAATACTGTAGCAACACAAACCTATCAATACTTCCAGACCTTTACCATCATCGCCGTGATTTACTTTGTCCTCACCTTTACCGTGACCCGTATCCTACGCTTGATCGAACGTCGTATGGACATGGATACTTACACTACAGGTGCTAACCAAATGCAAACGGAGGATTTGAAAAAATGACACAACCAATCCTTGAAATCAAACACCTCAAAAAATCCTATGGGCAAAACGAAGTGCTAAAAGACATTTCTCTCACCGTCCATAAAGGAGAGGTTATTTCCATCATCGGGAGCTCAGGAAGTGGAAAATCAACCTTCCTTCGTTCGATTAATTTACTCGAAACACCTACAGAGGGAGAGATTCTCTATCGAGGAGAAAATGTCTTAGAAAAAGGCTATAACCTCACCCATTATCGTGAAAAACTCGGTATGGTTTTCCAATCTTTCAATCTCTTTGAAAATCTGAATGTCCTTGAAAATACTATCGTTGCCCAAACGACTGTACTCAAACGCGACCACTCTGAAGCTGAAAAAATTGCCAAAGAGAATCTCGAAAAAGTCGGCATGGGAGAACGTTACTGGCAAGCCAAGCCGAAGCAACTCTCCGGGGGCCAAAAACAACGCGTAGCTATCGCCCGCGCACTCTCCATGAATCCTGACGCTATTCTCTTTGATGAGCCAACATCTGCTCTGGATCCAGAAATGGTCGGTGAAGTCCTTAAAATCATGCAAGACCTGGCTCAGGAAGGCTTGACCATGATCGTCGTAACCCACGAAATGGAGTTTGCCCGCGATGTCTCTCACCGTGTCATCTTTATGGATAAGGGCGTCATTGCTGAAGAAGGCAAACCAGAAGACCTCTTCACGAACCCTAAAGAAGAACGGACAAAAGAATTTCTTCAACGTTATCTCAGCTAATAAACAAAGACTGCATTCTTTATGCAGTCTTTTTAGTTTGTAATTGTAAAGAAAAGGCAGACTCGACTCAGGAATCTGCCTGTGACCACAGTTTAATCTTCAAATTTTTCATGATTTTTTTCATAGAAATCGATTAAACCAAGAGCTGTTTCAAATGAAATATTTTTAACTTTTGCGCGTCCTTGTGCTAGAGCAATGATAGACATTTCACGCGCATTCGTTTCTTTAGAGATACGGTAGCCTGTGATTTTCTTATCACGAACCCAGCCAACAACTGCTTCTACTTTTTCAAAGTTCGACTTAGCCATGTTCTTCTCCTAAATTATTCTTTACAATAATTAATTGTATACGTTTTTATTTCGTTTGTCAATAAAAAAACATATATTCGTCGTAACTATATTATTCTGCATATTTTTATTTGGCTTTTAAAGCCGATAATATATGAGTTCTTATGTCCTCGACTCCATTAGGATTTGCTGGTAGGAAGATTGTATTATTACCCTCTTTATCTGCAAAATTATTCAACGTATCTAAATACTGGTTCGTTAATAGGATAGACATGATTTGTTCTTCAGTTAGCTCAACATTGGCTCCCTTTAACTCTTGGATAGAATCAGCTAGTCCGTCAACAATTGCTTTACGCTGCTCTGCAATCCCTACACCATGTAGGCGATCTTTTTCTGCTTCTGCTTCTGCTGCGGTCACGATTTTAATCTTATCTGCTTCAGCAAGCTCTTGTGCCGCAACTCTCTTACGTTGAGCCGCGTTAATTTCATTCATTGATTGTTTTACTTCAGCATCAGGTTCAACCTTAGTAATCAGCGTTTTGACAATGATATACCCATACGTAGACATTTCTTCCGCCACTTGTTTTTGAACTTCTAAGGCGATTTCATCCTTCTTCTCAAACAACTCATCTAGGGTTAGCTTTGGTACAGATGAACGCAAAGCATCTTCAATATAGGATTTAATTTGGGCTTCTGGACGCATCAATTTATAATAGGCATCTGTGACATTGTTTTCATTTACTCGATACTGAGTTGCCACATTCATCGTTACAAATACATTATCTTGCGTCTTTGTCTCTACAACAATCTCACTTTGCAACAAGCGTAGTTGAACTCTTGCCGCAATCCTATCAATTCCAAAAGGAGCTCGTAAATGAATACCACTATTGCTCAACTTTTGGTATTTACCAAAGCGTTCTATGATAGCGACAGATTGTTGTCGAACCACATACACAGAACTAACCATAATCACTGATGCAATCACCACTAAAAACAATAAAACAAGTAAAATTTGTAAAAACATGGGAATCTCCCCCTTTCGTCACCCTCATTATAGCACCATCATCATTATTACGCAAATAATATGATAAGAATTTTATTTTAGCTTAAACTAACATATTATACAACGTTTCGTTCCCATTCAAATTAATATAAGATGGGTCAAACTTTTCCATTCGATGAATCAATCCAGCATAGTCATGCTTATTGGCAAGAGCTACCCCAATCAAGACAGGGCCTGTCCCCTTGCTTGCTCGTTTGATATATTCAAAACGAGTGATATCATCATTTGGCCCCAAAATGTCATTTACAAACTCTCGTAGAGCTCCTGGACGTTGTGGGAAATTCACTACAAAGTAATGCTTGATTCCATCGTAAATCAAGGCACGTTCTTCCATCTCTGGCATGCGGTTGATATCGTTATTCCCCCCAGAAATGATACAACAAATCGTCTTGCCTTTGATATAGTCTGATAAAACTTCCAAGGCTGCAACACTAGCAGCCCCTGCTGGTTCCGCTACAATTCCTTGCTTGGAATAAAGATCAATCAAGGTTTCAGAAATCAATCCCTCGTCCACCCCAATCAGCGTTTCAACATTTTTTCGGGTCGCTTCATAGGTTAATTGTCCAACCTTCTGCACAGCTATCCCATCAGCAAACTTATCAATTTCTTTGAGTTTAACTGGTCCCCCAGCTTCAAAGGCAGCCTTCATAGAGCGAGCTCCATTGGCTTCTACCCCAATCACTTCGATAGTCGGGTTGGTTTCCTTAATATAAGTAGAAACACCGGCAATCAATCCGCCACCACCTACTGGTACAAGTACTGTATCAAAATCAATAGACTCTTTACGGGCTTCTTCAAGAATTTCATAGGCTACCGTCCCTTGACCAGCCTGAACATGCGCATCATCAAAAGGATCGATAAAGGTGCGGTTTTCTGTCAATGTAAATTCTTGTGCTGCCTTAGCAGAAGCATCAAAGGTATCCCCAACCAACTTGATCGTCACAAACTCTCCACCGAAAAAGCGAACCTGCCCAATCTTTTGTTGCGGTGTTGTGATGGGCATAAAGATCGTTGCAGGAATCTTCATCTCATTACAAGTATAGGCGACACCTTGGGCATGATTTCCCGCAGAGGCACAGACTACACCACGCTCGCGTTCTTCTTTTGACAGTTGAGAAATGGCATAATAGGCTCCACGAATTTTAAAAGAGCGAACTCGTTGCGCATTCTCCTTTTTGAGATAAATCTTTGCTTGGTATTTTTCTGATAAATAATGATCATATTCTAGTGGTGTATCAACTACTACACCACTCAAAACTTTGTGGGCTTTCACCACATCTTTTGCACTTAGCATTGTCTCCTCCTCAAATACTGTTCAAGATAAAAAACGAGTTAGGTACCCCCAACTCGCCTTCTGTCTCTCTTTACAAGAATTAATTGTAGATTTTGAATGCGTCGTCGTCGTTTTTACCAACGAAAGGCATTGCTTTACGCAATTCTGCACCAACTTTTTCAATTTCAAGGTTAGCTGCTTGTTCACGGTAAGCAGTTAATTTTGGACGACCAGCCTTGTAGTCATTCACAAAGTCATTTGCAAATTTTCCATTTTGGATATCTGCCAAAACAGCTTTCATATTTTCTTTCACTTGCTCAGTAATCACACGTGGACCTGATACATAGTCACCGTATTCAGCAGTGTTTGAAATAGATTGACGCATTTTCTTGAATCCACCTTCATAGATCAAGTCAACGATCAATTTCATTTCATGAAGAACTTCAAAGTAAGCCAATTCTGGGGCATAGCCTGCTTCTGTCAAGACTTCAAAACCTGCTTCGATAAGGGCAGTCAAACCACCACAAAGTACGGCTTGTTCACCAAACAAATCTTCTTCAGTTTCTTCTTTGTAAGTTGTTTCAAGCAAACCAACACGAGCAGCCCCAACACCTTTACACCAGTCCATAGCAATGTTTTTCGCATTTCCAGTTGCATCTTGGTAAACTGCGTAAAGAGCTGGCACACCAAATCCTTCTTCGTAAGTGCGACGTACCAAGTGTCCTGGTCCTTTAGGAGCACACATGAAGACATCTACATCTGCAGGAACTTTGATAAATTCAAAGTGGATATTGAAACCATGAGCAAATCCAACTGCATTTCCAGCTTCCAAGTTTGGAGCGATTTCTGCTTCGTACAATTCTTGTTGGATTTCGTCTGGTGCCAAGATCATGATAACGTCAGCCAATTTAGTTGCTTCTGCTACTGTGTAAGTGTCAAAACCATCTTCTTTTGCTTTGTCAAAAGATTTACCTGGACGCACACCGATGATGACATCACGACCTGAGTCACGCAAGTTTTGCGCATGCGCATGTCCTTGTGAACCATAACCGATTACGGCGATTTTTTTACCGTCAAGCGCTGCTACTTTAACATCTTTTTCGTATTCCATTTGAACTGCCATAGTTTTTCTCTCTTTTCTATTTTTATTGCCTTATAGGCTGGTTAAACAAATTTATGCTGGATTTTATACTCATTGAAAATCAAAGAGTATTAGTCGCGGGTAAATCCAGTTGCACCCGTACGAGCGATATTTTTAATACCATATGGTCGAATCACTCGTAATAAAGCTTCACTCTTCTCAGCATTTCCCGTCATCTGGATGGTAATTGAGCTTGGAGCCACATCTACTACCGTTGCACGGAAAGGTTGGATAATAGCCAAGATTTCTGCACGCTTCTCAGCAGGAGCAGATACTTTTACCAAGATAACTTCTCTTTCCAAGTGTGGTTTATCTGTGATATCTCGAATGCGAATCACATCAATTTGACGATTGAGCTGTTTAATGATTTGCTCTACTTCATCATGAGATGCTACATCAATAATGATGGTGATGCGAGATACATTGGGGTTCTCTGTCGCACCAACTGAGATACTCTCAATATTGACTTGACGACGAGAAAGGACACCTGTAAAACGATTCAAAACTCCTGAACGGTTTTGCAATCTAGCTGTTAACATTCTACGCATGGAACTTCACCCCCAACATCTCATGATTGCTCTTACCAGCTGGTACCATCGGTAAGACCTGTTCCTTACGAGAAATATCCACCTCGATAAACATGGGCACATCCTCCAGAATGACTTCTAGATCCTTCTCTATCGTCTCTGGATTATCAAATTTATAGTTTTTGATGCCATAAGCCTGTGCCATCAACTGGAAGTCAGGAAGGGTATCAAAGACTGACTCGGAAGTTCTACCCTCATAGAAGGATTCCTGCCACTGACGAACCATTCCTAGTGAGTGGTTATTCAACATGACAACCTTAATCGGCACCTTGTAGATGTTTAGGATTGCTAGCTCTTGGTTGGTCATTTGGAAACCACCATCACCGACAAAAAGGATGACCTCTTTTTCTGGATTGGCAATCTTGGCTCCAATAGCTGCAGGAACTCCGAAGCCCATGGTACCCAAACCACCTGAAGTGACTAACTGACGCTCATTTTGGTAAGGATAATACTGAGCTGTCCACATTTGGTGTTGCCCTACGTCTGTGACAACAATGGCATCTCCATTCGTCAACTCACCGATGCGTTCAATAACGGCCTGAGGTTGAACCACACGTTCTTTCTTATCATAAGAACGAACTCGATTCTTGTCCTTGGTGACTTTTTCAATCCACTTTTCAGTATTGTTATGAACAGTTGGTTCTGCCAGTAGCATCTGCAAGGCTTTCTTAGCATCCCCCACTACAGGAATATCTGCACTGATAATCTTACCAATCTCAGCTGGGTCAATGTCGATATGGGCAACCTTAGCATTCTTCGCGAAGGTCTTAGGGTTCCCAGTCAAGCGGTCATCGAAACGGCAACCAATACTAATCATAAAGTCCGCTTCCGTCATTGCAATGTTGGCTGCGAAAGAACCGTGCATGCCTCCCATCCCTAGGAAGAGCGGATGACTCGTTGCAATGGTTCCTTGCCCCAAAAGACTAGTGACTACTGGAATTTGGTAACGTTCAGCAAATTCATTGAGCTCCTTAGAAGCTTCTGCATAGCTGATACCGCCCCCTGCTAACAAAACAGGTTTCTTGGCTTTTGACAATTGCTTCAAGATTTTCTTGATTTGCATGTCATTTGGATCAAGTGTCGGTTGGTAACTTGGTAAATTCACCTCCGGCGAATAGATGAAATCTGTCTCTAGGGCTGATACATCCTTGGGCAAGTCAATCACAACTGGACCTGGACGACCTGTCGTTGCGATATGGACAGCTTCCGTAATGATACGAGGAATATCTGCTGTCTCACGAACTTGGTAATTGTATTTGGTAATGGGCATGGTAATCCCCACGATGTCTGCTTCCTGAAAGGCATCTTTCCCAATCCCAGCTCGCGCAACCTGACCTGTAAAGACCAAAAGGGGAACGCTATCGCTCATGGCATCTGCAATCCCTGTAATGGCATTTGTTGCTCCCGGCCCACTCGTGACGACGGCAACGCCCAACTTTCCAGTTGATTTGGCATATCCTTCAGCTTCGTGCAAACAACCTTGCTCATGGCGTCCCAAGATGTGGCGAATACCTTTAAAATTGTATATCGCATCATACAAAGGTAAGACCGCACCACCAGGATAACCAAAAATGGTATCAATCCCTAAGTCCCGAAGTGTTTCCAAAACTAGGTCCGACCCCGTCTTAGGAGATTCTAAACTGATTTTCTCCATTGTTCCCCTTTCTCTTCTCTTAAAAAAATAGCTTGTTACTATCATACCATTTTTTCAAAAATTTTCAAGGCAAAAGAGTCAATTTTCTGAATTTTCTATCTAAAAGTGTATTTATGAATCTTTTCTTCATTTTTATTAACTTTCCTGCGGAATTAGGAACCTTTATTTACTTTAATTTATCAAATTAGAATGTTTTCTTTCTGGATAGAATTAGTATTTTCTCACTTAGCGATTAAATTCGTATACTATATTCAGCAAAAATGAATAGTTAAAGACAAAAAAAGGAAGCCACTAAGTGACTTCCTTCTAGAGTGAGGACTGATTAGTCTTCACCTTTATTTTTCTTAATGATTTCTTCTTGTACTGACTTAGGTACATCTTCGTAGTGGTCAAATACCATCATGAATGTACCACGTCCTTGAGATGCAGAACGAAGAACTGTTGCGTAACCGAACATTTCAGCAAGCGGAACGTAAGCACGAACGATTTGGCTGTTACCGTGTGCTTCCATACCATCTACACGTCCACGACGAGCAGTTACGTGACCCATAACATCACCAAGGTTTTCTTCTGGAACAGTGATGGTTACAAGCATCATTGGCTCAAGGATAGCTGGTTGTGCTGATTTAGCAGCTTCTTTAAGGGCAAGTGAAGCCGCGATCTTGAAGGCAGTTTCAGATGAGTCGACATCGTGGTATGAACCATCGTAAAGCTTAGCTTTAACGTCAACCATTGGGTAACCTGCAAGAACACCGTTAGCCATAGATTCTACCAAACCTTTTTCAACCGCTGGGATAAATTCACGAGGAACCACACCACCGACGATTGCGTTTTCGAATTCGAATCCTTTACCTTCTTCGTTTGGAGTAAATTCAATCCATACATCACCGAATTGACCTTTACCACCAGACTGACGTTTGAAGAATCCACGTGCTTGAGTAGAAGCGCGGAATGTTTCACGGTAAGATACTTGAGGAGCACCTACGTTCGCTTCCACTTTGAACTCACGACGCATACGGTCAACAAGGACGTCAAGGTGAAGTTCACCCATACCAGAGATAACTGTTTCACCAGTTTCAACGTTTGTTTCAACGCGGAATGTTGGATCTTCTTCAGCCAATTTTTGAAGGGCGATACCCATCTTATCTTGGTCAGCTTTAGATTTAGGCTCAACCATCAATTGGATAACTGGTTCTGGAACGTTGATTGACTCAAGGATGATTTTAGCTTTTTCATCTGTCAATGAGTCACCAGTTGTTGTATCTTTCAAACCAACGGCAGCAGCGATATCACCTGAGTAAACAGTGTCAATTTCTTGACGGCTGTTAGCGTGCATTTGAAGGATACGTCCGATACGTTCACGTTTACCTTTAGAAGTGTTCAATACGTAAGAACCTGATTGGAGAACACCTGAGTATACACGGAAGAATGTCAAACGACCTACGAATGGGTCAGTCATGATCTTGAAGGCAAGAGCTGCGAATGGCTCATCATCAGATGCTGGACGAGTTTCTTCTTCATCTGTATCTGGGTTAATACCTTTGATCGCTGGAATGTCAAGTGGGCTTGGAAGGTAGTCGATAACCGCATCAAGCATCAATTGAACACCCTTGTTCTTGAAGGCAGAACCACACAATACTGGGAAGAATTCAACGTTGATAGTTGCTTTACGGATAGCAGCTTTCAATTCTTCGTTAGTGATTTCTTCACCTTCAAGGTATTTCATCATCAAGTCTTCATCAGTTTCAGCGACTGCTTCAACCAATTTTTCACGGTATTCTTGAGCTTGGTCAAGGTATTCAGCTGGAATATCTTCTTCAAGGATATCTGTACCAAGGTCATTAGTATAGATTTCAGCTTTCATCTTGATCAAGTCGATAATACCGCGGAAATCATCTTCAGCACCGATTGGCAATTGGATTGGGTGTGCGTTTGCTTGAAGACGGTCGTGAAGTGTGCTTACTGAGTAAAGGAAGTCAGCACCGATTTTGTCCATTTTGTTAGCAAATACGATACGTGGAACTCCGTACTCAGTTGCTTGACGCCAAACTGTTTCAGTTTGAGGCTCAACACCTGATTGTGAGTCAAGAACAGTAACCGCACCGTCCAATACACGAAGAGAACGTTGTACTTCGATTGTGAAGTCCACGTGTCCTGGTGTGTCGATGATGTTTACGCGGTGGTTGTTCCATTGAGCTGTTGTCGCAGCAGATGTGATAGTGATACCACGTTCTTGCTCTTGCTCCATCCAGTCCATTTGTGACGCACCTTCGTGAGTTTCACCGATTTTGTGGATTTTACCAGTGTAGTAAAGAATACGCTCAGTAGTTGTTGTTTTACCGGCATCGACGTGAGCCATGATACCGATATTACGAGTTTTTTCAAGTGAAAATTCGCGTGCCATGAGGTTTATTTCTCCTATTTATTTTAATTTCTATTCTATTATAACACGATTTTAATAAAAACGGATAGGCAGGACCTACCCGTTCTCAATGTTTATCTTGTTTTTGTTGGTTTCAACTTGTATACAAATTGAATTGAACTCGGGCTAAAAGCTTAAGTTAGCTGAGTTGAACCCAATTGAACTCGGGCTAAAAGCTCGGAAAATAGATAAGCTTTCCTAGAAGCTTTGATTCTGCGTCAAGCTTCCTAATTTTCAGTCGCTTTTTTAACGCCCTTAGTATCTTATTCTTACCAACGGAAGTGTGCGAAGGCACGGTTAGCTTCAGCCATACGGTGAGTGTCTTCACGTTTCTTAACTGCTGCACCAGTGTTGTTCGCAGCATCCAAGATTTCTTTTGCAAGACGGTCTTGCATTGTGTGTTCACCACGAAGGCGAGCGATGGTTACCAACCAACGAAGTCCAAGTGTTGTACGACGTTCTGGACGAACTTCAACTGGGACTTGGTAGTTAGATCCACCAACACGACGTGCACGTACTTCAAGTACAGGCATGATGTTTTCCATAGCTGTTTCAAATACTTCAAGTGCATCGTTACCAGTAGCTTCTTTGATTTGCTCAAAAGCACCGTAAACGATTGAAGCAGCTGTACCACGTTTACCATCAAGCATAACGCGGTTGATAAGACGAGTAACTAGTTGTGAATTGTAAAGCGGATCTGGCAATACGTCACGTTTTGGAGCTCTATTTTTACGACTCATTTCTCTTTATCCCCTTTCCTTATGCTTTTGGACGTTTAGTACCGTATTTAGAACGGCCTTGTTTACGATCGTTAACACCTGCAGTATCAAGTGCACCACGGACGATATGGTAACGTACCCCTGGAAGGTCTTTTACACGTCCACCACGAAGAAGCACCACGCTGTGCTCTTGCAAGTTGTGTCCGATACCTGGGATGTAGGCAGTAACTTCGATAAGGTTGCTCAAACGTACACGAGCGAATTTACGAAGGGCAGAGTTAGGTTTTTTAGGTGTCATTGTTCCCACACGAGTTGCAACACCACGTTTTTGTGGTGAAGAAACGTTTGTTTGAACTTTTTTATGACTGTTGTAACCAACGTTCAAAGCTGGTGATTTAGATTTTTCTACTTTTGATTTACGCGGTTTGCGAACCAATTGGTTAATTGTAGGCATCTACATTCTCCTGTGTTTTTTTTATTTTTGGTGATGATACACTTGGTGACAGCTACCATCTGTGTGTACTTTTGCAACATTTGTCAGCACGTCCCTGTACACTTTTGAGAGACCAAAAGTAAAAAGTACCGTCTATTATTGTAACACAATTTTTCCTTCGTTGTCAAGATATTTTTCATTTTTATTCTGATCTTTTAACTCTTTGACACTAGTTCTAACCGCTTTTCTAAACCTAAAAAGGAGGCAATTTCCCTCCTCCTTTCTAGTATGGATTTCCTTCGATTCAAGTTATCGTTTCGGAATTTTTTAACCCTTCTTATCAAAGCCAACCAGATTCTTTTGCAATGTTGGCTGCCTCTGTTCGATTACCAGCATCTAGTTTCGAAAGAATATTGGTGACATAGTTTCGGACGGTTCCATTTGATAGATAAAGCTGATCTGCGATTTCTTGATTAGACAAGCCCTGAGCGATTCCCTTTAAAACAGCGATTTCTTGCTCTGTTAACGGATTGGGGTGCGTCATCACCACTTCCATCAATTCAGGCGAATATTCCTTGCGTCCTTCGAGAACAGTGTGCAAGGTTTGCATGAGGTCCGCAATGCTTCTTTCTTTTAAGACATAAGCATCCACTCCAGCCTTAACCGCACGTTCAAAATAGCCGGGGCGCTTGAAGGTCGTCACCACAACCACCTTTGTTTCTGGCTTTTCTGCTCGTATCCACTCCAAGACTTCGAGGCCTGTCTTAACAGGCATTTCTACGTCAAGAATGGCGATATCTACGGGCTCCTTTTCTAAGAGTTGAATTGCTTCTTGGCCATCCTTGGCTTGTAGGACAGAATCTACATCTGGTTGAAAGGTAAGCAACTGGCACATGGCATCTCGCAACATACTTTGATCTTCTGCAACAAGTAGTTTCATCTTAGTTTCTCTCCTTATAAGGTAACCGAACCTGCACTTCAGTCGGATGTTTCTGACTGATCACCTTTACTTCTCCTGAAAAAGGAAGGACACGGTCTCGAACGGTATGGAGCTCATCTCCTTTTAAAGAAGCAAAGCCACATCCATCATCTCTCACTGTTAGAATGAGTTCTTTCTCAGTTCGTTCTAATTTCAAGTAAGCTTTCGATGCTTTGGCATGTTTGATGATATTGGTCACTAGCTCAAGCAAAATCATGGAGGCCGTTGACTCTAATTCCTGAGTTAGGCTAGCTGTATCTAGTTGGTGATTGATTTCCGTTTCAATTCCTGCAATTTCCAGCATTTTTTTAACAGTCGCAAATTCGGAAGCTAGGGTTCTGTTTTTAAGATTTTCGATAATTGTACGAACTTCATTCATGGATTCTTTACTAATCTGATGAATTTCTTTTAACTCTTTTTCCACTTGAGGATAGGCCTGCATTTGAAGAAGCTGGAGGGCAAGGTCCGTCTTCACACTCAACATGGCAAAGGTATGACCTAGGCTGTCATGAAGATCCTGACCGATACGACTGCGTTCGTTTTCAGCCAAGAAAAGATTGAGCTTGGCATTTTGTTTCATCTTTTCTTCTTTTAGCTCTTCTGTTATCCGAATTCGATAGAGACCAAAGGTCATTACATCGGAAAAGATAAAGGTCACCAAGAAAAAGAGTAGCTGCCAGGGACTAACATGATTGACCATATAGATTCCGGTCAGAATAAATGGTTGCAGGACAATAAAACTGTCAAAACGCCAAGAGTGAAAAGAAATCTCATCCAGCTCATAAATAAGGAGATTGGATAAATAAAAGATAAACCATGTGAAACCTGAACTTAGCCAAACAGATGTATAAAAAATGTAGACAAGCATGGACCACCATGCTAGCCACTGCACGGTGCGATTCTGACTGATTAAAACCGAATAGAAGGCAAGTACAAATAGTAGGGTCCATAGCAAGGTTAAAAGCGGGTAATCTCCAACGATGACACCCGCTATAGGAAAGATGATAAACACAATTGAAATATGAAACATATAATGAATGTTTTTAAATTTTTCCAACATAGATTTATTTTACCTCAATCCGTTTTTTCAGTTGGATTACCAAGACACCAAAGAAAACTGTATAACCTAGTACAACCAAGGCAGCAAGAATGTTAAACTCGTGGTGCTCCAAATAAGTAGAGACGACCTGCATCAGTTGATAGGTTGGAGTCAGCTTTCCAATAGATTGGAGCCATTCTGGGAAGGAATCCAAGGGGAACCACAGTCCACCTAGAACAGCCAAAGCAATATAGGCAATATTTCCAACAACCGTCATCAGTTGAGCACTGGGTAGCAAGCTCACCAAGACCCCCATGCTGATAAAGACCACGCTTCCGATCAGCAAAATAGCACCAATTACCATCCAGTCAAGCCAAGGCAGAGTCACTCCACGGACAAAATGACCAACTGAAAAGACAACTGTAATTGATAACAAGAAAGTCAGTAGGGTACTGAACAGTTTTGATACATAATATTCTACCATAGATACGGGAGAATGTTGAATCAATTTTTGCCAGTTGTTTGTCTTATCAGACTCGAGTGTGCTTGGGATACTGAAAAAAGCACTTGACATGATACTAAAGAGCGTCATGGCAAAAAGATAGGCTTGAAGAGCAATTTCTGGAATATCTGACCCTGACATCATACCAGAAAAGATAAGGTAAAACACACTTGGAAGTCCGATGGATAGCAAGTAGTAGACTGCTTGCCGTTTCATCAGAATGATTTCCACTTTCATGAGACTTGTCATATTTTTCATCGTCAATCTCCTTTAGTCTTGAGTCGTTTCGAAGATACTGTCTAAGAGAGTTCGATTGCGAACTTCAATTTCTTCGATCATGCAGCCCTGTTCTTGCAAGGTTTCCCATACCTGGCTGGCTTCTTTGGTTGTGAAGGAAAGAGCATTTTGCTTGATTTCAAGCTCTTGAATCTGGTCCAAAGTGCTGATAACTTCCTGATAAGTTAGAGGAACGGTAAAGTGTTTTTCTTGTTCTTCACCACGCATGGCATAAGGCGTCGTATCGCGAATCAATTCTCCCTTATGGAGCACCAAAATGCGGTCAGCCGTATGTTCTACCTCTTCGATATAGTGAGAAGAGTAGACAATGGTGACACCATTTTTCTTTAACTGATTGACAATTTCCCAAAAATGCTGACGTGTCGAGGTATCCATAGCAGCAGTTGGTTCGTCCAAAAATAGAATTTTCGGACGACCTATTAGTGCCAACACGAAAGAGAACAAACGTTTTTGCCCACCAGATAGCTTGCCCGCTAGCTGATTTTTCTGTTTGTCCGAAAACCTCAGCAACTCATCAATTTCTTGATTGGAGAGACTGTTTGGATAGATTGATTGAAAGAAGGATAAGAGTTCTTTCACTTTCAAGTCTTGAACCACCGTATTTTCTTGAGGCAAGATAGAAATAAGCTGCTTTAATCGAGGATCTGTTGGTGCAAAGCCTTGAATAGCTATCTGACCTGAGCTCATGAACTTGTCGCCCAAGAGGCAATCAATCAAGGTTGTCTTCCCTGCTCCGTTAGGCCCGATCAAGGCGACACATTCACCATCGTTGATTTCAAAAGAGATGTTCCGCAAGATCTCCTTGTCTTTTATTTTCTTACTCAATTTCTCAACTTTAATCACAGTCATGAGATTCTCCTTTCAACCACTTCATTCCCATAGGGAAAACAACGAAAATCATAAACCCAAAACCCCAAGCACCACGAATAAATTGGCGAAGCAAGGTTTGGTCAAACCAACCAGTAAACATTTCCACTAACCATACCAAGAGTGATAGGCTGATAAAGAAATAGATGATTGCTTTTTTCATTCCTCAAACTCCTTTTTCACATCTCTGACCAATTTCAAACCTTCTCTGACAAACCAAGACATCATTCCAAAGCCAGCAAAGAGCTCCCAAGGAAAATGGTAGAAACCCTCGTCCAATCCTGAAAACATGAGATAGGTCATAACTCCTGCTGCTACTAAACTCACTGCGACAATCATTTTATTTTTCATTTCTTCTTCCTCCATTTCATACTTCAATTATAGACTTTTGAAGTTGGCGGAGCTAGATGCTTCTGTCACTAGGAAATATGACAAATGTCATAAAAAAGAACCGATTTCTCGGTTCTTAAAAATGATTAGTCTGATTCATCGTTTCGTTTCTTTTTACCTAGTAATCCAAATGTCATGGCACCTGCTAGGGCTGTCAGAATTCCTAGATTTTTCAAACCATCTTCTTGAGTTCCAGTATTTGGAAGTTGATGTTTTTCTACAGAGATGTTTTGCGTCAATTGATCTGGTTTCGAATCAGGTACTGAAAGTTCTTTTTTATCAGACGGCTTCACTTGCTCTGGAAGTTCTACTACTGTTGGAGTATAGAATCCTGAAATGATATTTCCATTGCGATCTTTACGGATCACTTTCACACCTTTGGCTTGTCCTACAAAGTCTGCCTCAGGGGTAAAGGTGACGGTGCCATCTGGTGAGATTACATAAGTTCCTTCACCTGGAACGACTTTTTCAGTTGTTCCATCTTCAAAGGTTGGTGGAACTGTCAGCTCGACATCACCTGTAAAGTTTGGTTTACCAGTCTGAGTTTGACCTTTAAGACCTTCGGATGTCGCATCACTCACTTGTGTTTGGCCATGGACAGTTGGTGTGTAATGAGCAATAACTACATTTCCATACATATCCAGACGTTTCACAACCAATCCTTTAGCTGTACCAACAAAGTCTGGTTCTGGAGTAAAGGTAATCTTACCATCTTTATCAATTGTATAACTTCCTTCACCCGGAACAACCATAGTCGTGCTACCATCCTCAAATGTTGGTGGTACAGTCGGATCGATATGCCCTTCAAACACTGATGTTGCCACTTGTGGTTGGCCTTTTGCTCCTGTAGAAGCCGTATCATGACCAGTAGATGGATCTACAACTGTCGGGCGATAGCTTGCAGTAACTGGAGTACCATTCTTATCCTTGCGGACAATCGTTACGCCTGTTCCCTTTCCTACAAAATTAGCTTCTGGAGTGAAGGTGACGATGCCATCTGGTGAGATTGCATAAGTCCCTTCACCTGGAATCACTTTTTCAGTTGATCCATCTTCAAATGTCGCCGCCACAGTTTCATCGATTGGAACAAGCGGATTACCACCTTCAAATGTTGGCGTACCTGTTTGAACAAGACCCTTAATATTAACTGAAGAAGTATCTTTACCAGTTGGAGTCACCTTAGTAAACTCTGGACTGTAG
>NZ_KV832117.1:0-517 GCF_001837335.1 Streptococcus sp. HMSC066F01 | reverse complement strand
TGGACAGTCAACGAAAACAGTTCCAGGTGTGGGTGAATACAGCATCAATCCAGATGGTTCTATCACCTTTACTCCAGAAAAACAATATGTTGGTACACCAACTCCAGTCACAGTCAAACGTGTAGATAAGAACGGTACAGAGGTTACTGCGACTTATACTCCAACAGTGACTAAGGTAACCCCAACTAGCACTAACGCAACCAGCACAGGTCCTCAAGGTGTTCCACAAACAGGTACCCCAACCTTCCAAGGTGGCGACCCACTGGTTCCGATTGATGAAGCAGTTGAGCCAACCTTCGAAGATGGAAGTAAAGAGAAGTCTATTCCAGGCCAAGGAACTTACACAATTGCGCCAGACGGAACTGTAACCTTCACCCCAGACAAGCAGTTTGTTGGGAACCCAGACCCAGTCACTGTCAAACGTGTGGATAAGAATGGTACCCCAGTGACTGCGACTTACAGTCCAGAGTTTACGAAAGTAACCCCAACAGGAACCGGTGCAACCAGCACAGGTCCT
>NZ_KV832116.1:0-558 GCF_001837335.1 Streptococcus sp. HMSC066F01 | reverse complement strand
TGTTCGCCGAGTGAAGACAGCTGGTCAAAAGGGTGTTCGTACGATTGTTGAAACAGTGACTTACACAGATGGTGTTGAGACAGGTCGTGAGGTGAAATCAAACACAATCACTACTCCAGCAGTAGACGAAGTTGTCGAAGTTGGAACTAAGAAAGTAGTAGCCCCAGTTGTAACGACTAAGGAAGAGACCAAGACAGAAGAAGTTGCTTTCCAAACTAAGGAAGTAACAAATCCAGATCTTCCAGAAGGAACTCGCCGAGTGAAAACAGCTGGCCAAAAAGGTGTTCGCACCATTGTTTATACAGTGACTTACACAGATGGAAAAGAGACAGGTCGTGTTGAGAAATCAAACACAATCACTACTCCAGCAGTAGACGAAGTTGTCGAAGTTGGAACTAAGAAAGTAGTAGCCCCAGTTGTAACGACTAAGGAAGAGACCAAGACAGAAGAAGTTGCTTTCCAAACTAAGGAAGTAACAAATCCAAATCTTCCAGAAGGAAGTCGTCAAGTGAAAGCTGTTGGTAAGAAGGGTGTTCGCACCATTGTTTATACAGTGAC
>NZ_KV832115.1:133812-134161 GCF_001837335.1 Streptococcus sp. HMSC066F01 | reverse complement strand
GCTGTGTTGTTTCGAATGGTTCCAAAACAAGCAATCTTCACCAATCACCTCATTAAACGTTTTAGAGCTGTGTTGTTTCGAATGGTTCCAAAACGGGCAAGACCTCGGAAATGGAACATATTCTGTTTTAGAGCTGTGTTGTTTCGAATGGTTCCAAAACGAAACCACTAGGCGGAGTACCACAATAAGGGTTTTAGAGCTGTGTTGTTTCGAATGGTTCCAAAACTGTTGGGAAAACCTCACTCCTTCAAAAGCTGTTTTAGAGCTGTGTTGTTTCGAATGGTTCCAAAACGCGTATGAGTAATACAAAAATCAAGCTTGTGTTTTAGAGCTGTGTTGTTTCGAATGG